>JBGSNN010000292.1:0-2466 GCA_041739655.1 Albidovulum sp.
CCACGGCCAGGGCGATGCCCCAGCCCGCCAGAATGTCGCGCGCGATGTCCAGCGCTTCGGGGATGCGGGCGGCCACCTCGGGGCTGAGGCCGCCGCCGTAGTCGTCCAGCTCGACCGGCTGGCAGCCGATGAGAACCATCGGCGAGGGGCAATAGCCCATCAGTTGCGCGGTGGCGATCACGTCCTGAAAGCCGGTCTGATGCAGGCTCATCTTCTTGGCCCCCATGAAGGCGGGCACCTCGCCGTCGCGCACCAGCTTCAGCGCCCCGGGCGCGAGGCCATAGTCGATGGCATCGAACACCAGAAGCGCATCGGCCTCTTCAAGGAACGGCAGCAGGTAAAGCCCCTGCGTGCCACCGTCGAGAAGCCGCACGTTCGCGGGCACGGCATGGGCCTCGGCCAGGGCTTCGATGCAGCGGACGCCGAACCCCTCGTCGGCCCACAGTACGTTGCCTATGCCCAGAATCAGCACGTTTTGCGTCACGAGTCCCCCCTCCCACGGCGACTGGTCGAATGGCTTTCACATTCCAATAAAAGCGATAGCCCGCTTTTCAGCGGTGGCAAAACATCAATCTCCCGGGATGAAGGGAAACTTGTAATTAATTGATATAAAAAAATAAAATAATGGAATACTGGGGTGCGGCGGTGAGGATAAGTGGATAGATTTGTTCCACATTTGCGCGCGATTGCAAAGCGCGATTGCAAAAGGGCACATAAAAAGCGGACACGTCCGCGACCGGGCGGCCCGCCGATTTCGGCTTTCCAGCGTGGCGGGCGGCGACTAGAATCGTGCCATGGCCACCCTGTCGGACACCCCCAACCCCGAACGACCGGCGCATTTTTCCGATGACGCCTGGGTTGAGGTGCTGTCGGCGATGGACCGGACCTATGCCGATCTGGTCGGCCATCAGGAGCAGCTTGAGGCGCAGAACGCCGAACTTCAGGACATGCGCACCTTCCTGACGGCGATTCTCTCGTCGGTGTCGGATGTGCTGATCGTGGCGGACAAGACCGGGCGGATTGCGCGGTTCAGCCAGTCCTGCGCCGCGCTGACCGGCAGGACGCCGGGGCAACTGCCCGATCTGCCACTGGCCGATCTCTTTGCGCCAGACGACCGCGCAACAGTGGCGGCCATCCTGCAGACCGTGCGCGAGCGGCGGCGCACCAGCAGCTTCGAGGCGAACCTCGTCACCGCCACCGGGGTGGAACCGCTCGAGATCCTGATCGCGCCGCGGCTGGACGAGGCCGGGCGGGTGGACGGCTTCGTGCTGACCGGCCGCCCGGTTGGGGCGCTTCGCACCGCCTATGCCAAGCTGAGCGCCAGCCATGACGCACTGAAAACCGCGCAGGCGCAACTGGTGCGCAACGAAAAGCTGGTGTCACTGGGCCGCCTTCTGGCCGGCGTGGCGCATGAGCTGAACAACCCGATCAGCTTTGTCTATGCCAACACCCATGCGCTGGAACGCTACGCCGCCAAGTTCGAGGCATACTTTGCCCGTGTGCAGGAGGGGGCGAGCCGCAACGACCTGATCCAGTTGCGCAAGGATTTGCGGCTTGACCGCGACGTGGTCAACCTGCGCGAGGCGATTTCGGGGGCGCGCGACGGAGCCGAGCGGGTGCGCGACATTGTCGAGGATCTGCGGCGGCTGTCCTCGGACGGGTCGGGCGAAAAGCGGCTCTTCGATCTGGCCGAGACCGTGCGGATCGCGGCCAGTTGGGTGATGCGCGGCATGAAGCGGCCGGTGGCGCTCGAGATGGGGCCGATGGAGCCGGTTCAGGTGCTGGGACGGGCGGGCCATGTGCAGCAGGTGGTGATGAACCTGGTACAGAACGCCGTCGATGCGCTGGAGGGGCGCGAGGACGGCAAGATCCGGCTGTCGCTTCAGGTTACGGCCGATCAGGCGGTGCTGACCGTCGCTGACAACGGGCCCGGCATCCCGGAGGCAATGCGCGCCGCGATCTTCGATCCGTTCTTCACCACCAAGCCGGTCGGGCGCGGCACCGGTCTCGGCCTGTCGATCAGCCACAAGATCGCGCAGGAACACGGCGGGCGGCTGACGCTCTGCGATGTGCCGGAGGGCGCGTGCTTTCAGGTGCATCTGCCGATCACGGGGGCGGCGGCATGACCACGCTTCTGTGGCTTCAGGCGTCGGGATGCGGCGGCTGCACAATGTCGCTTCTCTGCGCCGAAAGCCCCGATGTGCTGGAGATGCTGGAGGACGCCGGGATCAGGCTTTTGTGGCACCCGGCGCTTTCGGTGGAAACCGGGGCCGAGGCGCGGGCCATCCTTGACGATGTCGCCGAGGGGCGAGTTGCGCTGGACATCCTCTGTGTCGAGGGCGCGATCGCGCGGGGTCCGGGCGGGACCGGCCGGTTCCAGATGCTGTCGGGCACCGGGCAAAGCCTGATGCACTGGACCGACCGTATCGCGCGGCGGGCACGGCATGTGGTGGCGGTGGGCACCTG
>JBGSNN010000341.1:0-3771 GCA_041739655.1 Albidovulum sp.
GGATCGACGCGCTGGTCGGCGCGGCGACGGCCGCGGCCGAGGCCCGCCGTGGCGAGATGGCGCAGCAACTCTCCGACAACCTCGCCCGGGTGATGTCGGGCGTTGCCGCCGATCCGGACCGCGTGGCGCAGGAACTGGCGCTTCTCGTCGTCAAGGCCGATGTGACCGAGGAGCTCGACCGTCTCACCGCCCATGTCGGTGCCGCCCGCAAGCTCTTGGATGAGGGCGGATCGGTCGGACGCAAGTTCGACTTCCTGATGCAGGAATTCATGCGCGAGGCGAACACGCTCTGCTCGAAATCCGGCAACGCCGCCCTGACCCGGATCGGGCTTGACCTCAAGACCGTGATCGACCAGATGCGCGAGCAGGTTCAGAACGTGGAATGACGATGAAACGCAGGGGCTTGCTCATCATCCTGTCGTCGCCGTCGGGGGCAGGGAAATCGACCCTGGCCCAACGGCTGATGGCCTGGGACCCGACGCTGAAGTTTTCCGTCTCGGCGACCACCCGCGCGCCGCGTCCGGGCGAGGTGGACGGCAGGGACTACCACTTCCGCAGCCGGGCCGCGTTCGAGACGATGGTGGCGGAAGGCGAGATGCTGGAACATGCCGAAGTCTTCGGCCATTTCTACGGCTCGCCCAAGGCGCCGGTCGAGGCGGCCATGGCCGCCGGGCGCGATACGCTTTTCGACATCGACTGGCAGGGTGGCCAGCAGATCCGCCGCTCGGCGCTGGCGCGGGACGTGGTGTCGATCTTCATCCTGCCGCCCTCGATCGCGGACCTCGAATCGCGGCTGCGCCACCGCGCCCAGGACAGCGACGCGGTGATCGCGGGCCGGATGGCCAAGAGCCGCGACGAGATCAGCCATTGGGGCGAGTATGACTATGTCATCGTCAATCGCGATCTGGCTACTGCCGAGGCAGAACTGAAGACGATTCTGATGGCCGAACGGGCCCGCGCCGACCGCCAGCCCTGGCTGACAGATTTCGTGCGCGCCCTGAACAAGGAGTTCGAGGACCGATGATCTACGAGCTTGACGGGATTGCGCCGACCATCGGCCGCGATGTCTGGATCGCGCCCGACGCGCAGGTGATCGGAAAAGTGGTGCTGGAGGATGCGGTCGGCCTCTGGTTCGGTGCGGTGCTGCGTGGCGACAATGAGGTGATCCATGTCGGGCGCGGCAGCAATCTTCAGGAGCATGTGGTCTGCCATACCGACATGGGCTATCCGCTGACCATCGGCCCGGATTGCACGATCGGCCACAAGGCGATGCTGCACGGCTGCACCATCGGGGCGGGAACGCTGATCGGCATGGGGGCGACGATCCTCAATGGCGCCAGAATCGGTGCGGGTTGCCTGATCGGGGCCGGGGCGCTCGTGACCGAAGGCAAGGTGATCCCCGACGGCAGCCTTGTCATGGGCGCGCCGGGCAAGGTCGTGCGGGAGCTCGATGCCGAAGCGAGGGTGCGGCTGCTGCTCTCCGCAGAGGGTTACAGGGGCAACGCCCGGCGGTTCATGAAGGGGCTGACGGCGATCTGACGCGGCGGCTTTCCGGGCATCCAAAGGCTTCTGCCATGCGGGACCACGTGTGAATTCGCTGCGACCGCTCCATCAAGATCTTTTCTTCAAGTCTCCTTTCGACGGCGCTAACTTCTGGCTAGGTGTTACCGTCAGTGCTATCAATGTCGTCATGACCCGATCCTTCGACCGCCTCGTGGAGCGGCAAATCCAGAAAGCCCTCGCAGAGGGCAAGTTGCGTGACCTAGAAGGCGAGGGGAAGCCGTTGCCCGACCGCTCAGGCGAGGCTTTCACCGACATGGCCACAGCAGTAGCGATCCGGATGATGGCCGAAGCAGGCGTACTGCCCGAGGAGTTCAAGATCAGGAAGCTTCTGGAAGCGGCGAAGCAGAGCTACAGGGAGGCAGAGGGCGATGATGCCAAACGCATTGCGATGGCTCTGATCGCCGACCTCCAGCAGCGTTACAACATAGCCGTGGAGGCAAGACGGCGGTTCATGGGGGCTTAGCTCAAAGCGGCCATTGGTCTGCTGTGCAGCAGAGCATACAATGGTAGCGATCCGACCATTGAGATCGCTCAACGCAACCTTGGCGCGATCCTTGCCAAGGCCCTTGAACTTATCTTAGTCGCCCTTCGCCATCCGCGCCGCGCGTCCGCCGCGTCGTTGCGTCAGGCGCGGCGCGCGCGACGGCAGTTCCGCCATGACCGCGCGGCGCTGATCCGGCGTCATCCGGCCCCATCCGGCGATCTCTTCGGTCGTCCGGTAGCAGCCGACACACATGCGCTCGGCCGGATGCACGACGCAGACCCTCACACAGGGGCTTTCGATCTCGTCGCGTTGCCAGACCTGATCACTCATGCTTCACGCCTCATATGCCCGATCCGGTCGAGCGCACCTTGAAGGATATACCCCGCCGCGACATGGTCGATCACCTCGGAACGACGCTTGCGCGACGTATCCGCCTCCAGGAGCGCGCGTTCGGCGGCGACAGTCGAGAGGCGCTCGTCCCAATAGCCGATCGGCAGATCGGTGATCCGGGTGAGGTTGCGGGCGAAGGCGCGGGTGGACTGGCAGCGCGGCCCTTCGGAACCGTCCATGTTCATCGGCAGCCCCAGCACCAGCCCGCCGATCTCGCGCTTGGCACAGAGCGCGAGCAGTGCCGCGGCGTCGGCGTTGAACTTCGTGCGCCGGATCGTCTGCAAGGGCGAGGCGACCGACAGACGCCGGTCCGAAACCGCAACCCCGATGGTCTTGTCGCCAAGGTCGAGCCCCGCCACGGCACGGTCGCGGGGCAGGGCGGCGGCAAACTCCGCGATTGCCTCGAAGATCATCCGGCGACCCCGGCCTGTTCGGCGGCCTGACGCAGCGTATCAAGCGCCGTCTCCTGCCCCGCGAACACCTTCTGCGCCTCGTCCCAGGCCGCTTTCGCGCGGTCCTTTTCACCGAGGACACCGAGCGAGGAGATCAGCCGCGACCATTCCTCGAGGCTGCCGCCACCGCTCGCAAGACGCTCGGACAATTGCTCGACCATGCCGCGGATCATGCCCATGCGGTCCTCGGCCGACATGTCTGCGGCGGCGGCCATGTCGCTTTCCGTCGGCCCCTTCAGGGCGCCGGAAGGCGTGTAGTTCACACCTGCGGCGGCGGCGAGCATGGCGATCTGGTCGCGGATCGGCGCGATCCAGGGCGCATCCTCGGGCCCGTCCTCCAGGAGGCTGCGCCAGTACCGGAAGGCGAGGTCCGGCCGCCCGGTCTGGGCCCACATCAGCCCGGCATAGAACCGCGCGGTGCCGTTCTGGGGATCGCGCGCCAGCGCCGCCTCTACCGCCATCTCGGCCTCGGGCGAGACATAGCCATCGGTCGCGAGGACATAGAGGTCAGTCAGGCCGGCATAGTCTTCGGCGCTCGCGTCGGCGCCGCTCAGCGCGATGATCTTCGCCTGCGCCTCGGCGGCGGCGCTGTAGTTGCCAAGGGCGGCCTCGTTGCGCACCAGAAGCCTCAGGCCAGTCAGATCGTCGGGCTTGGCGGCAACCGCCGCCCTGAGACGCGCCACCAAGGCGGCATAATTGGCGTCCGGTGCTGGCGCCGAAGGCAGCGCCGTCTTCGCCTCGGCCTCGGCCTGCGAGGGCCGGTCGGCGTGTATCGCCGCCGCCATCGCCAGACGATCCGACATCGGCAGGTCGGCATAGCCCGGCGCGCCAAGCCGCCAGTAAAGGCCGACGCCCCCGGCAAGGGTCACCACGATCACCAGC
>JBGSNN010000398.1:0-2414 GCA_041739655.1 Albidovulum sp.
CCGAGATTGGTGAGGGCCGAGAGGGCATCCGCAGTGGCGCCGGCGGTGGTTGTCACGGCGGGCTTGCGGGTCGAGGTCGCGGGCAGCGGTGCGCCGGGATCTTCGGTCAGCGCCAGATCGACCGTTAGCGCGCCTCCGAGCGCCATCACCGCGGGCGCCTTCTCCTTCAGTTCCAGAACCACGCGCTGGGCCAGCTTTGGCCCGACGCCGGGGGCCGCCCTGACTGCATTCCAGTCGCCGAGCGCGATCGCGCGGCCGACACCCTCGGCCCCAAGAGTGCCGAGGATCGCCATAGAGGCCTTGGCGCCGACCCCCTGCACGGAGGTCAGCAGCCGATGCCATTCTTTCTCCAGGAGCGTCGGAAAGCCGAACAACTGCAAGAGATCCTCGCGCACCAGAAGTTCGGTATAAAGCGCCACCGCCCCGCCTACTGGCGGCAGGCTGGCGGCGGTACGCCCGGAGACATGCACGATATATCCGACGCCGCGCACGTCGATCAGCACATGATCCGGTGCACGGTGAAGGATCACCCCGGCGATGCGGCCGATCATGCCGCCCCCCGGATCGCGGCGGCAAGGCGGCCCGCGCTTTGCAGATGATGCGCATGGCAGATCGCGATGGCGAGCGCATCGGCGGCATCCGGTCCGGCAAGCTCAACCCCCGGCAACTGGTGGCGTACCATGTGTGCGACCTGCGCCTTCTCGGCATGACCGACACCGACCACCGCCTTCTTCACTGCGTTCGGAGCGTATTCGCCGACGACCAGCCCGGCCTGCGCCACCGCGAGCACGGCGACGCCCCGCGCCTGGCCAAGCTTCAGTGTCCCGGCACCATCACGGTTGACAAAGGTCTGCTCGACCGCAGCAGCATCGGGCCGGTAGCGCGACAGCACCGCGTTCAGCCCGATGAAAAGCGCCAGAAGCCGCTCCGCGAGGTCCACGCCTTCGGTGCGGATCGCGCCATTGGCGACATGGCTGAGTCGCGATCCCGCGACCTCGATCACACCCCAGCCGAGGCTTCTCAGGCCCGGATCAACTCCCAGTACGCGCATCTGCTCCCTCGATCTGTTGCTTTTTTCCCACGACTAGCACGAAAAGCGAACATCGCAAAGGCCGAATGCCCGTGCCGGATGGCCGTCAGGTGACGTCAGGGAGTGGCTCAAAAGCGGCCTCGCATACGCAGAAAGCGACATATTTTGCAGATGCAGAAACGGTTTCTTAACAGGGCGTTACTCATTGAACGACCCATGCAATAGCTGCATGGCGGCCCTGCAGGCGGATCGCTTGTGGCGCCATATCCGCAGGACTATCTGACTGCTCGAAAGCAAGGTGCACAATCTCGCAGCACTTTGAAAACTGAGGAAACTGAAATGTCTGTCTATAGCACCAACCGCGCTGACACCGTCCGCTTCGGCGGCTTCTTCGGTGCCATGGTTTCGGCTTTTGCGGCCTGGAACGATACCCGCGTGACCCGCAATGCCCTGTCGCGTCTGACCGACCGCGAACTCGACGATATCGGCCTGACCCGCGCCGACATCGACACGGTTACGTCGAACTGATCCCTGATCTGTTCCGGGCTCAGACTGACGCCCGGTCGCGCAACCGCGCCAAAGGCCGTGCCGGTTTCATCCGGTCACGGCCTTTCTATTGCGTCTGTTGCGGCACAAAGGCCCCGCTGCGGTGCCTGGCCGTCAGTGTAGAAGTTGGCGTATCTTGTCAGCGATCACGAGCGTGACCGGATCGGCCCGCAGCACATAGGCGCCAGCCTTTTCGACGGTGTCGCCGGCCGCGAGTGCCGCAACCCTCTGGTCATAGACCTCTTGGCCGATCGTCGCATGGACGGCCGACTTCACGCCGACAATCACCGCCGCGACAACCGCAAGCGGCGCGAGGATTCCAAAGCGACGGCGGTTCCGACGGCGGCGCGCGTTGTAGAAGGACATTCCCAGCGTACCATCCGCCTCGAAGCCGCCTCCGGCGTCGTGGATGTTCTGAATGCGGCCGATGCGGCCATAGAAGTTCTGCAAATTGCGATCGACCATGTCGATGCCCCGTGATGCCCAGTTTCAGTGCCCCCGGAATGCCGAGGGTGCGGTATCATTGCGGCAAGAATTTGGCGGCGACCAGCCCTGAGCGTCTATTGACCCCGGCGCAGGACCAATGTCGTCCACTCAGTCAGTTCGTCCCTGCTGACGAGATCAAAACCGGCCTTGAGGTAGACCGCGATCACCTCATCTGCTTGCTGGTTGAGGATCCCCGAGAGGATCACGATTCCGTTCGGCGTAACTGATCGCGCCATATCGGGGGCAAGCGCGATGAGCGGGCCTTTCAGGATATTGGCGAAGACAAGATCGAATGGCGCGGCGGCCCGCAGCGCGGGCGCGTCGAAGCCGGCCGCTTCCACCGCGCTCACGC
>JBGSNN010000406.1:0-4409 GCA_041739655.1 Albidovulum sp.
GACCTCGCGCTCCGCCCGCATGACGGGCTCGAGCCGCGCAAGGCGATCGAGGCGGCGCTGTCTCAGAGCGCGGCCGGCATCGACTGGTAGGCGCGGTACGGGCCGCGCGGAATGGAGGACAATACATGTCGAATGAAATCACCAAACCGGACGGCGGGGGGCCTCGCAATGCTTCGCCCGGCTTCTGGCGCTCGCGCACCGGGATCGCGCTGATCGTCGCCTTCGGGGTCGGCGGCCTGATGCTGGGTTACGAGCATCGGGTTCATATCCTTGGCAGCAGTTGGCTGCTCTACCTGCCGCTTCTGATCTGCGTCGGCATGCATTTCTTCATGCATGGCGGTCATGGTGGTCATGGCGGACACGGCGGCAAGAATGGCGGGAGCAGAGAGACATGACGACCGAGCCGCAAGCCTACGGCCTCTGGCTGCTCGTGGCCATCAATTCGGCGGTCTTCGTCCTCTTCGCGCTGAGCTTCTTCAAGCCGCAGACGCCGCGCGACTGGCGCAGCCTGGGAGCCTTCAGTGCCTTCGTGGTCGCACTCTTCACCGAAATGTACGGCTTTCCGCTGACGCTCTATCTGCTGTCCGGCTGGCTTCAATCCGCCTATCCGGACGTGAACTGGTTCGCCCATGACTCCGGCCATCTGCTCGAGATGCTGTTCGGCTGGAAATCCAACCCGCATCTCGGGCCCTTCCATCTTCTCAGCTTTGTGCTGATCGGCGGCGGCTTCTGGCTGATCGCCGCGGCTTGGCATGTGCTCTGGGCGGCG
This sequence comes from Albidovulum sp., assembly GCA_041739655.1. GTDB lineage: Bacteria > Pseudomonadota > Alphaproteobacteria > Rhodobacterales > Rhodobacteraceae > Albidovulum. The sequence goes on from JBGSNN010000406.1 coordinate 770, forward strand.
CAACGGAGCGGCAGGCTCGCCGTAACGGGCCCCTATGCACGTCTGCGCCATCCGCAGTATCTGGGCTTCATCCTCATTCTGACCGGATTTTTGGTCCAGTGGCCGACCCTGCTCACGCTCGCGATGTATCCCTTCCTTGTCTGGATGTACGTCCGGCTGGCGCGGGCCGAGGAGCGGGACAGCGAAAGGCGGTTCGGCGATGACTACCGGAGCTATGCAGCGCGGGTTCCCGCCTTTCTGCCGACTATGAGCAGCCGAACGGAGCCGCAGCGATGACGCCAGCCGCCGGACCACGAATTGTGTCAGTCGCCCGGCGGCGACGCGCACCCGATGCCCCGGCCCCGGCGGTTCGCAGGAACCATCCATCAGAGAAGGAGAGGAAGATGACCAGAACAACGACTATGATGATCGCGGCCCTAACCCTGTCCTGGATCCTGCCCGTCGAAGCGCAGGAAAGCTCCGGCATGATGGGCGGCGATTCGATGCGCCAGATGATGGGCGCCGGTCTGATCCTGCCTAAAATGGATGCAGCCAAGGGCCGGGAGCTGTTCGCGTCCAAGGGCTGCGTCGTCTGCCATTCCGTCAACGGCGTCGGCGGGGAAGATGCGCCGATGCTCGACGCGGAATTCATGGACCTGCCGATGAACCCATTCGAATTCGCGGCCCGCATGTGGCGCGGCGCGCCTGCGATGGTCGCGGCGCAGGAGGATGATCTGAGCGGTCAGATCGAATTCACCGGGGAAGAACTCGCGAACATCATTGCCTTCGTCCACGACACCGACGAGCAGCGGCGCTTTTCCGAGAAGGACATCCCCGAAGAAATCGAAGAAATGATGCATCACATGGGTGAAGAGGACCACCACGAAGAGGGCGAGGCCGACGATCACGGATGACCGAACGCGGCTTCGCGTCGCTTTGTGACAGTGCGCCGCTCCCGGGCAACCGACAACGCGTCACTGCGAGGCCGGCTGTCACCATACCGTCTCGCCGGGACGCGCGTCCCCGCTGGCGACCGGAACAGCGCCCCAGCACCGGCCATAAGGAGGAATTGCCGATGTGCCTGTCTCAAACGGTCAGCTTCGCGGCCAGCGGATTTCTCCTTGCGGGCGGAGCCTTCGCCTCGGTCAAGGCCTGGCAGATCAACAGGCGTTACCTCGCCGTCGCACTGATGCCGGTCTTTGCGGGACTCCAGCAGGTCACGGAGGGCTATGTCTGGTGGGGCGTCAACGCGGCCGATCCGGTCGCGGTTCTCTGGGGGGCGATGGGCTTCATCTTCTTCACCTGGTTCATGTGGCCCTTCTGGATACCGCTCGCGGTCTGCGTGCTTGAGCCCGGCGACAGCCCGCGCAGGCCCCTGTTCATTGCGATGTCGGCGGCCGGGCTGGCCTTCGGCCTCGCGCTCTACCTCCCGCATGTGATCAATCCCGACTGGGTCAGCGTCTCGGTGAACCGCGACTCCCTTGCCTATGAAGGGACCATGATCCTCGACTACCTGATGCCGCGATGGTTGACCTATGTGATCTATCTGTTCCTGATCATCGCGCCGCCGCTCCTGTCGCGCTATCTGCACATGCGCTGGTTCGCGGCGACAATCGTGTTGGTCGTCGCCGTGGACATCCTGTTCCTGCGCTATGCCTATATCTCATTCTTCTGCCTGCTCGCCGGTCTTGGCACGCTGCACCTGATCCACATCATCCTTCGCAACAAATGCGCACGCGAATGCCCGGTCCTGTTCAGCTGAGACCGGGCCGCGGCGTCAGAACGACCGACGCAGCGTCACCGCCACGAAGCCATCCGCGCTGATCGCCATGATCGGATCGGGCGCTTCTCCGCCGCTCAGGAACCGTCCCTCGATCCCGACAAGCCAGTTCTCCCCGAACCGCCGTTGCCCTTCGATCGTGACGACGCGCGCATCCGTCGCCCGGTCGATCAGCATGCCGACCAGAAGGCTCGTATCGCCAAGATCATTCAGCCCGAGCCGCGCGCCGAGGAACAGGTCCTCGTCGTAGATCGTCACGGGCGCGAGCAGCCGGTCCCGGCCGTCGTAGTTCCATTCGGTCAGGAGGCCGAGATCGGCCCCGGTCCCGCCGACGTCGCCCAGCGTCCACTCGAACCCGGCTACCGCGGCCTGAAACCGCGGCCCCTGGCCGGACCGGCTGATAGCCTCGAGCTTCCAGAGCCAGGCGCCCGCCGTGTATTGCAGATCGAGGCCGAACTGCGAGATCTGATCGTAGCGCGGCACGAGACCCGCTCCGACCGGCACCAGAACGGGTTCGCGCGAGGTGCCCTCGAACCACGACAGGGCGAGATCGACATCGCCGACGCTTTTCGACCAGCGCAGCGCGTAGTCGACATGATGTTCACCCTCCGGATCGGCATAAACCGGCTCGCCAATCGCAAGCGGGCCACCGAGCCGGGCCCCGAAATCCGGGAAGGGACGCGGCCGAAACCGGGGCAAGATATATAGGCCGAGCGACCCTAACGCGCCGTGCACCGCGAGGTTGGCCATCGGCTGGCCAAGCTTGTCCTCGCCGTCGATGTCCTCGACGGCGTCATCCTGATTGATGATGTCCACCAGATGCCGCGACTCGGTCACGCCCCAGAAGACCTTGTCGAAGCCGAGCGTCGTGCTCCAGCCATCGCCCTGATGCAGCCAGAAGGCCTCGCGCAGATCGACATGGTCGCGCCCGTCACCGTTGTTGCTCCAGCGGAAGAACGGCGCAATCACGATGCGGTCGGCGCCTCCATTCCAGTCCTGCGTCAGTCGCGCGTCGAACGACCACGAGAGCTGAAGCCGCGTATCGTCCTGGAAGGAAAAGGCCGGTGCCTGCGGGAAGCCGCGTAGCTCGCCTTCCACCCCGCCCGAAACCTCCCATCCGGCGGCGGGGCCTGCGGCCAGCAGGACGCCGACGATGCCCGCCATTCTCATCGCAGGTTCCTGAGGTTCTGCTCGCTGAAGGTCGAGTCCGACAGGCCCGTAGCAAGCGACCACTGCCCGTATCTGAGCACCGTCGTGCGGCCCGTCTTCCTGTTGCTCATCGTCAACGTCTCCGGCCGCCAGAACCGCCCGCGGTATTTTCGATAGCCGGCGACGTCCAGCACTTTCAACAGCGCACCGCGGCGGTCGAAATATTCGACGCGCTGTGTCCGGTATGCCTGCGTGTCGATATAGGCCACGAGCTTGCCGTAGCCGGAATTCCGGTAATTGGGCCGCTCCTCGACGATATTGCAGGTCAAGGGTCCGCAGGTCGTCTGGCCGAGATGGAGATAGCTGAACCTGCCGACCTCCGGGGCGGCGATGTCCTCGTAGGCGAATTCGCTGGCGAAGAAGGCCCCGGTCTTGTTCGACGAGGATATCCGTTTCACGCGCTTCAGGGCGGGAAGATAGAGCCACTGGTTGTCATCCGCGCCGATCCGCGTGTGGGTCAAGAGGATCGTTCCGTCGAGATCCGGCGGGGAGTCGAAGATCGCGATCGACTTGTCGCCGCCGGTCTCGCCAGGCACCTCCAGCATCATCATCCGCAAGGTTCGCTCGCGGGTCGCGCCCCGGCGGTCCTGCAGGACCATCATCAGGGCGACCTGTGCGTCGCGCCAGCCGGCATCGCGGCGCTCGGCCTCGCGCGCGATCTGCAGCCCGCGG
>JBGSNN010000407.1:0-3922 GCA_041739655.1 Albidovulum sp.
CCGGCACCGCCGCGAGCCGCGCAAACTCCTCGGCCGCCACAGGTTGCAGCCTGACCCGGATCTGCGCCGGGCCACCCTGCGCCACACGCTCCTCTGCGCTCACCACCCGGTAGGGCCCGTCCAGCACCGCGACAAGCCGCGACCAGCCCGGCCGGATCGCGCCCCAGCCAAGCTCCGTCACCCCCGCCGCACTCTCGATCGCCTTCGGCGGGCCGGCCCCGAAGGCGACCTCGGAAAAATCCATCACCAGGCGGGCAGGCGCGTCCAGCAGGAACACCCGGTAGGGCACCGGCTGCGAAATCGCGAGGTCGATCGCGATGCCGTTGCCATCATTGCTGACCCGCGACGCCGCCGGGTCAAGCCGGGCCAGCGCCGTCAACTCCTCGGCCCGGAGCGGCGACATCGCCAGAACCGTGAAGATGACGATCCGAAGGATGGAAACTGCTGCCCGCATCGACCTGCCTGTTTTGGTCATCATAGGGTCCCGCCCAAAGTTGCGAAACAGCTTCCCCACGTTCTGTCCGAAAATACGCCGGGGGTGAATGCGGCCCCGCGCGGGGCCGCAGAGGGGGCTGGCCCCCTACCCCCGGCCGCGGGGCAGGCGCCGCTCGATCTGGCTGGCGATCTCCTCGACCCGCCGCACCTGATCCATATGGCCGCCAAGTGCGGCATAGTCCGACAGCCGCAGGGTGAACTCGATCGGCGCCACCAGCGCCGGCGTCGGCACATAGCCGAAGGCATTGGCCGGCATGTCCATCACATCGGCCATGAAGGTGATGCCGCCGCCCGGCCAGACATAGCATTCGGCGCCGCCCGAGGTGACCTTGGTGACGGCCTGCCGCACCGACCGCGTCAGCCGGACCGGGTTTTCCGTGACGCCCGCGCGCAAGCTGCCGCCGGCGCCGCCCATGAACAGGACCGAGGTCACCGAGGGTTCACAATTCTCGGCAATCCGGGCGACCGACAGCTTCAGCGCCTCCGGCAACTCCGTCCGCACCGGCACGCGGTTCTCGTCCAGTTCGTAGTAGCCCCATTGCTCGCCGGTCGTGGACACCATCAGCAGCCTGAGACCCGCCCAGGCCGGCTCCCGCCAGGGGCCGAGGATGGTCAGCGGATCCTCGATATTGGTGCCGCCCCAGCCGGTGCCGGGGTCGGCCACGCGGAAGTAGCGGCCCGGCGTCGATTTATGGCCGAGAATCCTGATCCCGGTCGGCGGCACACCGAGAAGCTTGCCAGCCTGATGTTCGCTGAGCACCCCGGTGATGTGGTCATCGACCACCACCACCTCATCGACCAGACCATGCCATTGCTTGGCAAACATGCCGATCGTGGCCGAGCCGCAGCCGACGCGCATCAGATGCTCCGCGACGCCGTTGACGACGGGCGGCTGCCCGGCCTGCAGGACGACTTCGGCACCGCCGTCAATCGTCACCGTGACCGCATCCCGATTGCAGAGCCGCAAGAGCGCGTCGCAGGTCACCCGGCCCTCCTTCTTCGATCCGCCCGTCAAGTGATGCACCCCCCCGAGCGACAGCATCTGAGAGCCGTATTCCGCCGTCATTACATGGCCGACCGCCTCGCCATCGACCCGGACCGGTGCCGCCTCGGGACCGAGATAGCGGTCGGTGTCGATCTTCACCTTGACGCCGCAATAGGAAAAGATCCCCTCGGTGACGATGGTCACCATGTCCACGCCGTCATGGTCCTGGGCCACGATGAAGGGCGCGGGCTTGTAGTCGGGATAGGTCGTGCCGGCGCCGATCGCGGTGATGAAGGGCCGCTCGGTCCTGAGGATGTCGCCGTCCCATTCGCCGGCATCGCCATCGAGGAAGGGCACCAGATGCCCGTCGCCATCCTTCGTCGCCTCCAGCACCGTGAACGGGTCGAGCCGCACCAGTTCGCCACCTTCGTTGGCATAGCGGTCGCAGGCCCCGGCGCGGCCCTCGGCGATGTAGCACATGACCGGGCAGGCATCGCAGCGGATCTTGCCTTCCAGCCGGGATTGCACGACCTGACGGACCATCTCACGCCCCCTTCGCGGCGCGGATCGCCGCCAGTACCCGGTCCGGCGTCGCCGGAACCCGTGTGATGCGCGCGCCCGTCGCGTGACGGATCGCCGAAAGGATCGCCGGTGCTGTCGGGATCAGCACATGCTCGCCCAGCCCCTTTGCGCCATAGGGGCCGTGCGGGTCCGCAACCTCGATGATGTGGCTGGTGATCGGCGGCACGTCGCCAATGGTCGGGATCAGGTAGTCGTGCAGGTTGTCGGTGCGGCCGGGGATGTATTCCTCCATCAGCGCCAGCCCGATGCCCTGCGCGACGCCGCCGTGAATCTGGCCCTCGACCAGCATCGGGTTGATCGCCCGTCCGACGTCATGCGCGGCATGGATGCGGCTCAGCGTCACCGTACCGAGTTCGGTATCGACCATCAGTTCCGCCATCTGTGCGGTATAGCCATAGACCGCGTAGGGCACACCCTGCCCGTTCGCATCGAGCGGCAGCGTCGGCGGATCGTAGCTTTCGGCGGCTTCGAGCGCGTACCCATCCGCCCCGGACAGGGGAACCCGATGCGTCAGGCCATCCGCCGCAACGACCAGCCCATTGTCAAACCCGATAATGCCATCTTCACAATTTGTTTGACGCAAAACCTCGGACCTTAGTTTAAGACCGGTCAGCCGTGCGGCGTTGCCCGACACGAAGGTCTGGCGCGAGGCCGAGGTCTTGCCCGCGTCCGGGGTCACATCGGTGTCGGGGCCGACCAACTCGACCTTGTCCAACGGCACGCCAAACGCCTCGGCGAAGATCTGCGCGATCACCGTATTGGCGCCCTGGCCGATATCCATCGCGCCCTGATGCAGGACCACGCGGCCATCCGCCGTGATCCCGGCGCGGATCGTCGAGGGGTTCGGCAATGAGGTGTTGCCGCAGCCGTACCAGCCACAGGCGATGCCGACCCCCCTCCTGACCGTGCCGCCCTGGGCGTTGAACGCCGCCGCCTCTTTCAGCGCGGCCTGCCACGCGGGCTTCAGCGCCTCAAGGCAGGGCTTGATCCCCACCGCACCATCGAAAACCTGCCCCGTCGTCGTCGCGATGCCGTTGTCGAGAGCGTTCCGCAGCCGGAACTCCAGCCGGTCGATCCCGAGCGCCAAAGCGAGATCGTCGAACACCGCCTCCTGCGCGATCGCCGCCTGCGGCACGCCAAAGCCGCGGAACGCCCCGGCGGGGACACAGTTGGTATGCACCGCCTCGGTCCGCGCCAGATAGTCGGCATGGGCATAGGGGCCGCCGGCATGGACCGGCACCCGGTTCGCTACCGTCGGCCCCCACGAGGCATAGGCGCCGGTGTTGAAGGTGCCCTCGAAGACGAGGCCAGAGAGCCTGCCGTCTTTCGTCGCCCCGGCCCGGACCCGCATCTCTGCCGGATGACGCTTGGTGGTTGAGGACATGCTGTCGGCGCGGCCGTAGGCGACGCGCACCGGCCGCTTCAGCCTGAGTGCCGCCAGCGCGACATGCGGCTGCCAGGAGATATCGAGCTTTGACCCAAAGCCGCCGCCGACCGCCGTCGGCAGGATGCGGATGGCACTTTCCGGCAGACCGAGGATCAGCGCCAGCGACTCCCGGTTCATCTGCGGCGCCTGCGTCCCGCCGACGATTTCGATGCGGCCATCGGCCCAGCGGGCATGACCCGCCTCGGGCTCGATATAGGCATGTTCGATGAAGCCGGTCTCGAACGCCCCTTCGGCCACCACAGCGGCGCGGGCGATGGCGGCTTCGGCGTCGCCCTTCCTCACGAGGCCGCGGCACATCACGTTGCGGGGGCGGGATGGATGCAGATCGGCGGCACCCCTCGCGGCCTCGGGCGTCAGCGCCGCAGGCTCGGGGTGCCATGAGACCGGAAACTCCGCGAGATCGAGCGCCGCCA
>JBGSNN010000419.1:0-2646 GCA_041739655.1 Albidovulum sp.
GCGTCGCCGAAGCGGCCCAGATCTTGCAGATCGAGCCCCTGCTCGCGCGCCGTCCGGCCGAACTGTCCGGTGGCCAGCGCCAGCGGGTCGCCATGGGCCGCGCCATCGTGCGCCGCCCGTCGGCGTTTCTCTTCGACGAACCGCTGTCGAACCTCGACGCCAAGCTGCGCGTCGAAATGCGCACCGAAATCAAGCGCCTGCACGGGCTTCTCGGGCGCACCACCGTCTATGTCACCCATGACCAGGTCGAGGCCCTGACCCTGGCCGACCGGGTGGTGATCCTGAAAGAGGGGCGGATCATGCAGGAAGGACCGCCCCTGACCCTCTACGAGGAACCCGCGAATCTCTTTGTGGCCGAGTTCATCGGCTCGCCCCAGATGAACATGTTCGACGGCGCGCTTGAGGGCTCAGGCGACTCCTTCGTCGCGCTTGACGGCCTCAGCCTGCCGGTGTCGGTTGACGCCGCGGCGGGGACGCGTGTGCGCCTCGGCGCCCGGCCCGAGGCGATCCTCCTCGCCGCGCCCGATCAGGCCGATCTGGTCTGCACGGTCGAGGTGTTCGAGCCGCTTGGGTCCGATACCATGGTCTCCTGCAGGATCGCCGGAACCATGGCCGTCGTGCGCCTTGCCCCCGAAATCCCGGTCAGCCGCGGCATGGCCCTGCCGCTGCGCTTCGACCGCCGCAAGCTGCATCTCTTCGACGCCACGACCGGGGACCGACTTCGGTCCCGGCCCCGGCTGACGCAGGCCTCATAGCGGTGCTGTCAGGGCCGGGTCATCATTCCCGCAGGTAGCGCCCGCTGACCCACCCCGTCAGCTCGACCGCACCCGTGGTCTGGATCCGGCACCACCGCGTCTGCCCGGTCTGCTTGCAGCCAAGGTTGCGCACCCGCGCCCCGGCCGAAAGCCGCCCCAGGATCGTGCCTTGGGTCGAAGGTTGGGACCGGACATTCAGCGTGTCGCCCGCAGCCAGTCCGGTGACCACATAGAAGTCGGGGCCGTGCATATCGAGCCCCCCCCCGGCGGGCGGCTGGATGGCAACCGGACCACGCGATTCGCGCAGGTAACGGGCCGAGACCCAGCCCGTCACGTCCATACCGGTGATGGACCGGATGCGGCACCAGCGTCCCCCCGAGGTCTCGCGGCAGCCGCGATTCTGCACGATCTCACGTTCGTTGAGCGTGGCCAGCGCCGGAGAGGATGCCGACGGATCGCGCCGCACAGCCAGCTTGGCCCCCCGCGGCAGTCCCCTGACCTCCCAGTAGTCCGGCTCGCGCCCGGCACTGGCGCCCTCAACCAGGTACCGCCCGCGCACATAGCCTGAAACGCTGCGATCCACCGCCTCGATCTGGCACCACTGCGCGCTGCCACCGCCAAGGCAGGTGCCCTTGCGCACCCGGGCACCATAGCCAAGCGTGCCGACCGTCGGAAAAATGGTGCTCGGGCCGGAATGTACGTTGATCCGGGCATTCGTCGCGATTCCGCCGATGGTGATGACACCGGGGCCTGTCACCGGCTCCGCCCTCTGGCTCACCTGGGCAATCGCCGGGACCGCAAAGACCGACAGGATCAAGACGGCGATACGGGCAATCGCCGCCATGCGCCCCCTGGCAAATCTGCCAACCGCTCCTGACATCATCGACTCTCCTTCTTGCAACTCGCAGGCCCTGGACCATCAGCCTAAGTCGCAAGATCTGGTTCCAACAAGTCCTTTTGACTGTTGGAATGCCGCCCGCCTCTTGCCAGGCCGCAGAATTTGCGCTCCCCTCTCATTCTCAAGCATGAGGGCACGGCGATGGACAAGGTCAGCTTCACCCGGATGAAGGACGGCACCCGCGAGGACTACGAATTTCTCACCGCGCATGAGGTGGACTACACCAAAGGCACCGCCGACCGTCTGCTTGCCGCGCTTGTCGATCTCGACAAGGGGCTCTCGGGCTACCAGGTCACCCGGCTTGGCCATTCGCTGCAGGCGGCGACGCGGGCCTGGCGCGATGGCGCCGACACCGACTGGGTCGTGGCGGCCCTCCTGCACGACATCGGCGACATCTACGCGCCCTACAATCACGACGAATATGCCGCGACGATCCTCAAGCCCTTCGTGCGAGAACAATGCACCTGGGTCGTCCAGACCCACGGCGATTTCCAGATGCTCTACTACGGCCACCATCTGCCCGGCGCCGACCAGCACAAACGCGAGCGCCACCGCGGCAACTGCTATTTCGACGATTGCGCCGAATTCTGCGAGCGCTGGGACCAGGCCAGCTTCGATCCGGCCTATGACGCGCTGCCCCTCGATGCCTTTGCGCCGTTGGTGCGCGAGGTCTTCGCCCGCAGGCCCTACGACCCGGCGGTGATCCGCGCCGGCGAGCGCGTATCCCTGACCGACCCGGCGCAGGCGGCCATCCGCTAGCGCTGGCGCAGCGCCAGGCCGACGCCGCCAAGGACCAGCACGGCGGCAATGACAAAGCGCAGCGTCAACGCCTCGCCGAGAAAGACCATGCCGCCCGCGACCGCGAAGATCGGCACCGTCAACTGCGCCACCGCCCCGCGCGACGGGCCGAGCACCGGCAGCACCGTGTACCAGAGCGCATAGCCAAGCCCCGAGGTGATCGCGCCCGAGATCACGGCCAGCGCGATCCCCGCC
>JBGSNN010000073.1:0-16554 GCA_041739655.1 Albidovulum sp.
CGCCATCGGTCACAAGGACGCGCCTGGCCCCGCGCAAGATGAGCGCCTCGGCGGCCTCGGGGGAAGCGGCGAAGCGGCACTGGCAGAGCCGCCCGGCCTCTTCGAGGTTGACGTAGAGCGTGGCGTTCGCCATCGCCAGCAGCGGCATGAGGCGCCCGGCCTTGTCGGGGCTGGCCGATGCCACCCTGAGGTCGGAGGCGGCAAAGGCCCGCGACCCGGCGATGTCGGCGAGAAGCCCGGGCGACAGGTTGCCATCGAGCGCGATCAGTCCGCGCCAGGGCGCATCCGGCGCGCCGAGCGTGCCATCCTCGAGCGGTCGCAGGATCCTTGCCCCGGCGGCTTCGAGCGACCGCGCATCGGCAATCGCCGCGATCAGACCGCTGGCGTCCTCGATGGCCATGTAGCGGTCGGTCGGCAGGTCGTCCGGGCGGTAGAGGTGGTCGGTCACAAGACCAAGCTCTGTGCAGGATGCGATGAGGTCCTCGCCCTCGCTGTCGTGGCCGACGGCGCTGAGCAGCGTCGCGCGCAGGCCAGAGCGGGCCAGGGTCATGGCGAGGTTCAACGCCACGCCGCCGGGGTGCCGGGTGATCCGCCCGTGCACGTCTGCCCCCGCTGTCATCCGCGTTGGCGACCGACCGATGAGGTCCCAGTGGACCGACCCGATGCAGAGAATTGGGGTGGGCATGTGCATCCGGCCCTCTTGCCGCCTTTTGCCACGCCGGGCAAGGGGCCGACCTCAGCCGCGCAGGCGGTAGCGATCGGGTTCCTCGAACACATCCAGAGCAATCGTTCCGGCGGGGATCTTCACGGCATGGACGGTGCCCGAGGGAATGTCATAGCTTTCGCCCGGCCGGTAGGTGCGGGTGGTGCCGTCGATGGTCAGTTCGACCGCGCCCTTGATGACGGTGCCCCACTGGCCCTTGTGCGAATGCGCCGGCAACGACACGTCCTTGTGAAAGCTGAACCAGACCGCGAGCCCCGCATCCGAGCGCAGCGCATTGGTCGTCACCATGTCGTCGGGATACGGAATGTCGAGCGCTGGCAAGGCGCGGATGAAATCGGGCAGAGGCATGATTTGGTCCTTTCGATCTCCGGGTCTATACTGACCGCGTCGATCGCCGCAGACAAGCAGGGAGACATGGCCATGGCGCGCTTTGCCGGATTCCCGCCCGAAACCTTCGCCTTTCTCGCTGAGTTGTCCGCGCACAACCGCCGAAGCTGGTTCGCGGCCAACCGCGACCGCTACGAGACCTTCTGGCACCAGCCCGCGCTGGATTTCATCGCGGCGCTCGGTCCCGGCATGGCGGCGATGGACCCGCCGATGAAGGCCGAGCCGAAGCTCAACGCCTCGTTGCGCCGGATCAACCGCGACACCCGCTTTTCGGCCGACAAGGCACCTTACGAGCCGTTCCTGCACGTGATCTTCTGGCCCGGCGATCACCCCAACCGCGGTGCGGGCTTCCATTTCGTGCTGCGTGCCGACGGGATCGGCTATGGCGCCGGGCGCTACGCCTTCGCCGGTCCGGTTCTCGGCCACTACCGCCAGCGCCTGCAAGACAAGGCGGCGCGCGACCGGCTGCTGGCCGCGATCGAGGAGGCACGCCACATCGGCTGCTATCTCGACGAGCCGCATCTGAAGACGGTGCCGAAAGGCCATGAGCACGCGCCCGAGTGGGACTTCCTCCTGCGCTACAAGGGCCTCGTGGTGCGCACCATGGACAGCCAGATCATGCCCGCGTGGATCAACGGCCCCGAAGCGGTGGACGAGGTGCTGAGCCGCTGCCGGACTCTCATGCCGCTCATCGCCTGGGTTCACGCGATCTGAGGTCAGTGCAACCGGGGCTGGAACATCTGTCTGAGAAATTGCCGCAAGAGCAGGATCTGCCCGACGATCATGTGCGGCTCGCCCAGTGATTTGCTCATCACGATGCCGCCCTCGACCACGGTCGAGACCATATCGGCCAGGGCGTCGAGATCGACCTCCTCGCGCGGCGGATAGGCCTCTGCGATCTCGTCGAACATGGCGCGGAACCGCGCCCGCCAGCCGAGGACCGCGCGGCGGTTCAGCTCACGCACCTCGGCGTCGAAAAGCCGGTCCTGATAGGTGGCCGTCGCCACGATGCAGCCAGGATGGCCGTTCGGCATGTCCGCGAGCATCTCGGCCAGAAGCTTCAGCCCGATCAGCGTGGAATGCAGCGGGTCGTCATGCAGGTCGCGCGCCCGCGCCCAGAGGTCGTCGAAGATCTGGTCCTCGATGGCGATATGCCGCTCGATCAGCGCGCGGGCGAGCGCGTTCTTGTCGGGGAAGTGATAGAAGAACCCGCCCTTGGTGATTTCTGCCGCCGCCACGATCTCTTCGATCGAGGTGGCGTCAAAGCCCTTTTGCAGGATTGCGTCCTGCGCGATGTCCATGATGCGGGTCCGGGTATCCGGCCCTTTGGCGGCTGTCCGGGTCATCTGCGCGTTTCTCCGAAAGCTCCTGTACCGGCGGTAAGGTTTTTCGTCCTCCGGCGCCCGCCCCACGTCAGAGAAGACTCGGCACCCCTTTGAAACTGAACTGAAATTTGTGAACGCCGATATCTATACCACGTTCCCGGTATCGCGCAAAGCGTCGATCCGGTAGCCATGCTGCATCCAGAAACCAAGGAGTTTTACATGCAAAGTCACAAGACACAGACCCTTCGCCGCCGCACCACCGACAGGCTCTGGCTTGCCGATGGCGGGCTCGAGACGACGCTGATTTTTCATCACGGCATCGACCTGCCGCATTTTGCGTCCTTCCCACTTCTCTCGACCGAAGCGGGTCGCGACCGGCTCCGCCAGTACTTCGCGGCCTTCCTGGCCGAGGCGCGCGGCGTCGGCGCGGGCTTCATGCTCGACACCGTGACCTGGCGCTCCGGCAAGGGCTGGAGCGAGATCATGGGCATTGCGCCCGACGACATCGACGCGGTCAACCGTGACGCCGTGGCCTTCGCGCGCGAGATTGCGGCCTCGAAGGATGCGGCGGGGCTCGACATCATCCTGAATGGCGTGATCGGGCCGCATGGCGATGCCTACGCCCCCGACCGGCTTCTTGACGCCGCCGAGGCGGAAGCGGCGCATGAACGCCAGGTCCGCGTCCTTGCGGCGAGCGGCGTCGATCTCATTACCGCGACGACCATCGCCAACGCCGCCGAAGGCATCGGCATCGCCCGCGCGGCGCTGAAGGCTGGCGCGCCGGTGGCGGTATCCTTCACGGTCGAGACGGACGGGCGGCTCGTCACCGGACAGACCCTTGGCGACGCGATCGCCGAGACCGAGGCGGCGACAGGCGGCGGCGTGGCCTGGTTCGGCGTGAACTGCGCCCATCCCGACCACTTCCGCGACGTGCTCGCAGGCGACTGGCTCGACCGCATCCGTATGGTCCGCGCCAATGCCTCGCGCAAGAGCCATGCCGAACTCGACAACTCGACAGAGCTCGACCCCGGCGACGCGATCGAACTGGCGCGCGACTATCGCGCGCTCTTCGAGGTGCTGCCGTCGCTGCGCATCCTCGGTGGCTGCTGTGGCACCGATGCGCACCATGTCGCGGCCATCGGCCAGCACTGCCACCATCTGGCGGCCTGAGGAATGACGGCGATGCTGAAACCCCTGCGGCAAAGATGGCGGCGCAACCGCGACGCGCGGCGCTTTTGCCGTGCCGCGGCGGACCTGCCAGACCATATCCTGCGCGACATCGGGCTGGATCGGGACCGGATCGGCCCGACCCTGGCCCGGCATCTCCTGATCGCCGGATACTGAGATGACGAACCTTCCGGCGCGGAATGGGCCTTTGTTCCGCGCCGGCCCTCGGCAAGGGCCTTGCCAAGGCCGGCCGCTTCCGTTAAAGGCGCGCTACTTCACAGGCGAAGCTTGGGCCCTCGGGGGAGAAATCCCCGAACGGTCCGCCGGTTGGGAGAAATCCCTGATGGCTTCGCCGCGGCATGAAACCGGAAAGGACATGGACATGGCGCTGCCAGAGATCTCTATGCGTCAGCTCTTGGAAGCTGGCGTTCACTACGGCCACCAGACCGCACGCTGGAACCCGAAGATGGGCGAATACATCTACGGCGACCGCAACGGCATTCACATCATCGACCTGACGCAGACCGTCCCGATGCTGGACGCTGCCCTCAACGTGATCCGCGAGACGGTCGCGAAGAACGGGCGCATCCTCTTTGTCGGCACCAAGCGTCAGGCCCAGAAGGCCATCGCCGACGCCGCTGAACGCTGCGCGCAATTCTACATGAACCACCGCTGGCTCGGCGGCACGCTGACCAACTGGAAGACCGTGTCGCAATCGATCAACCGCCTCAAGCAGATCGACGAGATCATGGCGGCCGGCGCCGAGGGCCTGACCAAAAAGGAACGGCTGGGCATGGAGCGCGAGCAGGCCAAACTTCAGGCCTCGCTTGGCGGCATCCGCGAGATGGGCGGCGTTCCGGACCTGCTGTTCGTCATCGACGTGAACAAGGAAGACCTCGCCATCCTCGAGGCGCAGAAGCTCGGCATCCCGGTCGTCGCCGTGGTCGATACCAACTGCTCGCCCAAGGGCGTTGACTATATCATCCCCGGCAATGACGACGCGGCCCGCGCCATCGCGCTTTACTGCGATCTGGTCAGCCGTGCCGCCCTTGACGGCATGACCGCCCAGATGGGCGCCGCCGGCATCGACATCGGCGCGCTCGACGAGGCGCCGGTCGAGGACGCCGTTGCCGACGAGACTGCCGAAGCCTGATCGGGGCAGGGGGCCGCACCGGCCCTGTCATCTGACAGTCATCAGGCGGGGATATGCCCCGCCTGATTCATTCCAAGTTGAAGGAGAGCCGCTATGGCGATCACCGCACTGATGGTGAAGGAACTGCGCGAATCCACGGGCGCAGGCATGATGGACGCGAAACGGGCGCTGACCGAAACCGACGGCGACATGGAAGCCGCGGTGGACTGGCTGCGCACCAAGGGCCTCGCCAAGGCCGCCAAGAAAGCCGACCGCATCGCGGCGGAGGGGCTGATCGGCGTCGCCGTCCGGGCTGGCCGTGGCGTCGCCATCGAGATCAACTCGGAAACCGACTTCGTTGCCAAGAACGCCGACTTCCAGCAGATGGTGCGCGAGATCACCAATATCGCGCTGGAAACCGGCGAGACGCTGGAAGTGCTGAAAGCCACACATCTGAACGGCAAGCCGGTCGAAGACGTCGTGACCGACGCCATCGCGCGCATCGGCGAGAACATGACGCTGCGCCGGATGCACGTTCTGGAAGGCGATACCGTCGTCTCCTACGTCCACGCGGCCGCGGCCGAGGGCATGGGCAAGATCGGCGTACTCGTCGCGCTGAACGGTCCGAAGGACAAGGCCGAGGCGATCGGCCGGCAGTTTGCGATGCACATCGCCGCGACCGCGCCGCTGGCCCTGTCGGAAGCGGACCTCGACCCCGCCGTGCTGGAGCGCGAGCGCACCGTCCAGACCCAGAAGGCGCTGGAGGAAAACGCCGCCGCGGCCAAGCCGAAGCCCGAAGCGGTGATCCAGAACAACATCATCCCCGGCCGGATGAAGCGTTTCCTGTCCGAAAACACGCTGCTCGGTCAACAGTTCGTGGTGAACCCGGACCTGACGGTCGAGCAGGCCGCCAAGGAGGCCGGCGTCGAGATCACCGGCTATGCAAGGGTGATGGTCGGCGAGGGCGTCGAGAAGAAGGAAGAGGATTTCGCCGCCGAGGTCGCCAAGACCCTGCGCGCCTGAGTCCATATGCGGGCGGGGAACCGGCCGGTTCTGGTGCCGGTGCGTTCCCTGATGCCGGTTCGACCTCTCCACACCTGTCGGCAGCGATGCCGGCAGGTTTTGCTTTGCCGGCGTCGCCGGACGGGGCGGGTCCGGCGCGGCGATGGCGCGATTTCGGGCCGTGCCCGGTCTTACTGGTGATGCAGCGCGTCGATCGGGTCGAGGGCCGCTGCGGCGCGGGCGGGGAAATAGCCGAACACCATGCCGACCACGGCGGAAAACCCGAAGGCCAGCACGATGACGCCGAGACTGGGCGAGAACGGGATCGCCATGAACTGCGCTGCGACGAAGGCAAGGCCGAGGCCGACAACGATGCCGATGACCCCGCCGAGGACCGACAGCACGACTGCCTCGACAAGGAACTGCATCAGCACCTGACCCGCCTGCGCCCCGACGGCAAGGCGGATGCCGATCTCGCGCGTGCGCTCGGTCACCGAGACGAGCATGATGTTCATGATGCCGATGCCGCCGACCAGAAGGCTGACCGCCGCGACCGAGGACAAGAGCCCGGTCAGGACCGAGTTCACGGAATTCAGCATCGAGGCCAGTTCCTTCATGTCGTTGACCGAGAAATTGTTGTCATCGCCGGGCGCGATGCGGCGGCGTTCGCGCATCAGCGTCTCGACCTCGGAAATCGCGCGTTCGGTCGACACGCTTGGCGCCGCCTGAAGCCAGATCGCGGCGACATCCGGGCTGCCGAGAAGGCGGCGCTGCACGGTGCGGACCGGCATGATCACGATGTCGTCCTGATCCTGTCCGAACGAGCCCGCGCCCTTGGCGACGAGAAGCCCGATCACCTCGCAGGAAATCGCCTTGATACGGATCTTCTCGCCGGTCGGATCGGTGGCGCCGAACAACGCGGTGCGCACGGTTTCGCCGATGAGGCAGACATTGGCGCCGGTGCGGTCCTCGATCGTGTTGAAGCCGCGTCCGCGCGCGATCTGCCAGCCGCCGATGTCGAGATAGGCGGCGGTGGTGCCGGTGACAGAAGTCGCGCGGTTGGTATTGCCAGAGACCACAGTTTCCGAGGTCGAGACCACGGGTGCCACGGCCGCCAGCGTGGTCAGGCCGGCCAGAGCCTCGGCATCGGAGAGCTTGAAGGCAGGGGCGGTGTCGCGCGTGCCCGGCCCCATGAAGCGCGTGCCGGGGCGCAGGATGAGGACATTGGTGCCCAAAGCCTCGACATTGGCCGAAACCTGTTCGGAGGAGCCTTGCCCGACCGTGACCATGGCGATCACGGCGGCGACGCCGATGACGACACCCAGCACCGTCAGGAACGACCTGAGCGCGTTCCTGGTGATCGCGGTGAAGGCGAGGCGAACCGTTTCCCACAGCATCAGGCAGTCCTTTCCGAGGCGGCTTCGTCGCGCACCACCTTGCCGTCGGTGAAGATCACGAGGCGGTCGGCGAAGGCGGCCATGTCCTCTTCATGCGTGACCATGACGATGGTCAGCCCGGCCTCGCGGTTCAGGGTCCGGATCAGGTCCATGATCTCGACGCTGCGCTTGGTGTCGAGGTTGCCGGTCGGCTCGTCCGCCAGCATCACCATCGGCTCGCTCGCCAGCGCGCGGGCGATGGCGACACGCTGCTGCTGGCCGCCTGATAGCTGCGCGGGGGTGTGATCCTCGCGCCCCGCAAGGCCGACCCGCGCCAGCGCCTCGCGCGCCCGCGCCACCCGTTCGGCCTTGGGCTGGCCCTTGTAGATCAGCGGCAGTTCGACATTTTCAAGCGCGGTGGTGCGGGCAAGGAGGTTGTAGCCCTGAAAGACGAAGCCGAGGAAATGGCGGCGCAGCAGCGCCCTCTGGTCTTGGTCGAGCGTCGCAACCTCCACCCCGTTGAACAGGTAGTTGCCCGACGTCGGCCGGTCGAGGCAGCCGATAATGTTCATCGCCGTGGACTTGCCCGACCCGGACGGCCCCATGATTGCGACAAACTCGCCCTTCGCGATCTTCAGATCGACGCCGTCCAGCGCGCGGACCAAGGCCTCGCCCGCGCCATAGGTGCGGGTGATGCCGCGCAGTTCGATCAGCGGCACGGTCATTGCGCGGCGTCGCGCTGATCGGTGATGATCTGATCGCCTTCGGCCAGATCGCCTGCCGTGATGATCGTGCGCTTGCCGTCGGAGGCACCGGGCGTGACCGCGACCTCGATCGGGATGCCGTCGCGCAGAACCCAGACGGTCTTGCCGGTCGCGGTCGTTGCGCGCGACGCCGGCGGCGCCGGGATGATGAGGCCGATCAGCCCGCTGCCGCCATTGCCGGAGCTTTCGGCGTTCTGCGGCGGCGCATAGCGGAGGGCGGCGTTCGGCACCTGCAGCGCGTCATGCACCTCGGCCACGGTGATCGTCGCGGTCGCAGTCATGCCGGGCCGCAAGAGCAGGGCGCTGTTGTCCACCGCAAGGACGCCCTTGTAGGTCACGACATCGTCGGTTGTCTCGGGCGCATAACGCACCTGCGTGATCGTCGCGGGAAAGGACTGGCCGGAATAGGCATCGACGGTGAAGGTGGCGCCGTTGCCGACGCCGACCTGACCGATATCGGCCTCGTCGATATCGACGAGCAACTGCATCTTGCGCAGGTCCTCGGCCAGCGTGAAAAGCGTCGGCGCAGACAGCGTGGCGGCGACGATCTGGCCAGCCGAGACCGCCCGGTTCAGGACCACGCCCTTGATCGGCGACCGGATCACCGACTTGTCGAGATCGTCCCGTTCAAGCGCCAGATTGGCCTCGGCCAGCGTCAGCGAAGCCTTCGCCGCCTCGACGGCGGCTTTTGCGCGATCCTTGTTGGCGACATAGGTGACGAAATCGTTGCGCTTGACGACGCCGCGCTTTTCCAGTTGCGCCTGCGCTTCGTAAAGTTCGCTCGCCTCGCGGTCCGTCGCCTCGGCCTGCGCAAGCTGCGCCTTCGCGGCCGCCAGCGCCGCTTCGGCATTCGCAACCTGAGCCTTGAACTTGGTGTCGTCCAGCCTGGCGAGAACTTGGCCCACCGCAACCGCGTCATTATAGTCGACATCGACCGAGGCGAGCGACCCTGAGAGCTCCGACGAGACCTCGACCTCGGTCGTGGGTTGCACGGTGCCGGTGGCGGTGACGGTCACAGTGAGATCGCCGCGGGTGACGGGCTCGGTCACATAGGCCGTGGCGGCGGGGCCCTGCGACAGGCCGAACCAGATCGTGCTGGCGAGGATCACCGCCAGTACAGCCGCGCCGATGCCCCAGACCCAGCCGCGACGCGAGCGTTTCGCGCCTGACAGCATCCGCGCAATGTCTTCGCTCTCATGCCCTGCCATGCAATTCCCACCGTCCCCGATGCCGACCACAGATCGCAGCCACCACGTTACACGCGCACATCATTGCAGTCCGTCGCCACAAGTGCGCCTTGACCTCGGACAAACGCGATCAGAAATGCCGACCGGGTCGCACCGGCAACAGATCATGCGAACAGCGCCGGGGTGCGCGCAGCGATCGCAGCGATCAGGGACGAACAAGCGAAAGCGGTGCGCGCCGACCATGCACGCACCGCTCCCTTAAGCGCGCCGCACCTGTTGGGGATGAGGACAGGGCGCGTCTGGTGCCAAACCTGCCAGGCGGAAAATGCACCCGGCAGGCCCAGCGTCCGGTTTCCCGGTGCTCGCCATACCCCCGCAAAAACCGGGCTGGTATGTCTCGCTTGTTCCTGGCCAATGCCACCACTCACGGAACCTCACAAAAGTGTCAGTTTACGTTACGTCAGGGAAGTAGGGGAATCCTTACCTTGCTTCCCGCGTCGCGGCACGGGCCAGCGGCGGCCTGACCGAAACTGTCCGCAAGGAAAGGTTTTGCGACCGATTGTGTCGCCTGGAACGGATGCCCCGACAGATCAGTTCGGAACGATGAAAATCTGATTCTGGTAGGAGGCCTTCAGCACCGCCTGCGCCGTCGTGTCGACATCGAGCGCCTCGCGCGCAAGGCGCAGGTGCTTTTCCACCGTCGCCGCGGTCAGCCCCATGATCGTCGCAATGTCCTGCATGGTCTTGCCGTCGCCCACCCATTCGAGCACCTCGCGCTGTCGCGGGGTCAGGGCACGGCGCGATGACGCAAAGGGCATCCCGGTCAGTTTCAGATGCGTGAGGTTGTTGATGACGGTGATTTCGCTGCCGTGAATCGCCCACATCGCGTCCACGTCATCCTGGCTGAGGCCGGGCCGCGCGCACAGTCCGATCGCGCCCTTTGCCCGCACCGACAGATCGCGGAAGCTGATCGAATAGCCGGCGCGCACGTTGAAGCGGGCGTTGAGTTCGACCAGCTTGCGTTCACCGGGGGTCAGGTCGCCCTTGGCCAGGAACTCGTAGATCATTCGCCATGACGCCGGTCCCTCGTTTGCAAGCGCCCAGCGGACCATCGGGCCGTTGGCGTAAAGCCCGCTATAGACGAAGGCATCGATATAGGCCGGGTCGTGGTTCGACAGCATCAGCACGTCATCCGTGCTGCCGAATTGTATCTGCGAGGTGCGGAACCGTGTGAAGCCATAGATCAGCCGGTCAAAGCCGTACTCGGCCATCTTCGCCACATGCAGATCCCAGATCGCCTGGATGCTCTTCGCTTCAAGAACACGCTCCAGATGCGGAGCCAGCGGTGTGATTGCGGACATCAGGACCGCCCCTATACCGTTGAAGTTGCAGGGGCACCGACACATGGCTGGCACGCCCGACACGCGCCTTGAGCTACAAGACCGGCGGATGCCAAAGGCACCGCGCAGGTGGTACAAGTTACAGAATCCCCATGGCTTTTTGCCACGCGCCGCGTCACATGTCGAGAGATTGACGCGAGGGAAGGCAGATGAGCAGAAACAGCTGGGATGTGGTGATTGTGGGTGGCGCGGTCACCGGCGCCTCGGCGGCCTGGTGGCTGACCGGGGCAGCGCCGGGCTTGCGCGTTCTGGTCGTCGAGAAGGATCCGAGCTATGCCCGCGCCGCGACCGCGCTTTCGGTGGCCTCGGTGCGCCAGCAGTTCTCCAATCCGGTGAATGTGGAGATTTCGCGCTTTGGCGTCGGCTTCATCCGCGACTTCGCGCGCCACATCGGTGCTGCGGGCGGTGTTCCGTCGCTCGGGCTGCGCGAGAACGGCTATCTCTTCCTGACCGCGACGGCGCGCGGCCGGTCGGTGATGGAAGAGATCGCCGCGATGCAGCGCGCGCTTGGGGCCGCGACCGAGGTTCTGGACCCCGCGGAGCTGGCCCGCAGGTTTCCCTGGATGCGGTTCGACGATGTCGTGGCCGGCAGCTACGGGTCGCGTGACGAAGGCTGGTTCGACAACATGGGCCTGCTGAGCGGCTTTCGTGCCGCCGCGATCGCGCGGGGCGCTAAATTCATCAGCGATGAGGTCGTCGGCCTGAGCCGCGACGGCGGCCGCATCACCGGCGTCAGCCTTGCCAGCGGCGGCACGCTCAGTGCGGGGCAGGTCCTGTGCAGCGCCGGGACCGGCAGCACGGCCATCGCGGCGATGGCCGGGATTGCGCTGCCGGTCGAGCCGCGCAAGCGCACCGTCTTTGTCATCGACGCGCCCAACGCCCGCCATCCCGAGGCGCCGCTCATCATCGACCATTCCGGCATCTATCTGCGGCCCGAGCACGGCCAATGGATCACCGCGACGGTGCCGCAGGCGGATGGTCCCTGCGCACTTGACGATTGGGAGCCGGACCACGGCCTCTTCGAGGCCGAGATCTGGGAACGCCTCTACGCCCGGGCCGAGGGCTTTGACGCCGTGAAGGTGCAGCGGTTCTGGGTCGGGCACTATGATTACAACCGGCTCGACCAGAACGCGATCATCGGGCTGTGGCCGGGCTACGAGAATTTCTTCATCGCGGCGGGGTTTTCCGGCCATGGTCTGCAACAGGCGCCAGCAGTCGGGCGCGGCCTGAGCGAGCTGATGCTCGGGGGTGCCTACCGGACCATCGACCTTGGCCCGCTGTCGCCCGCGCGCGTCCTGACCAATACGCCGTTTCTCGAACGCGCCATCGTCTGAGGGCGCGCCGCCGGGATCAGACGGCGCCGCGCGCCGCACCCTAAAGCCGGTTCACCGGCACCTTCAGAAAGACCGTGCCATCCTCTTCCGGCGGCGGCATCTGCCCCGCCCGCATGTTCACCTGCAACGACGGCACGATCAGCTTCGGCATCCCCAGCGTCTTGTCCCGCGCCTCGCGCATGGCAACGAACTCCGCCTCGGGCCGGGCGCCGCCGATATGGACGTTGCCGGCCTTCTGCGCGGCCACCGTCGTCTCCCAGGCGAAGTCCTCACGGCCTGGCGCCTTGTAGTCATGGCCGACGAAGATCCGGGTCGCATCCGGCAGGGCGAGGATCTTCTCGATCGAATGATACAGGGTCGCAGCCGATCCGCCGGGAAAGTCGCAGCGCGCCGTGCCGAAATCGGGCATGAAGAGCGTATCGCCGACAAAAGCCGCATCACCGATCACATAAGTCAGGCAGGCCGGCGTGTGGCCCGGCGTATGCAACACACGGCCCTCAAGGCCCCCGATCTCGAATCTGTCACCTTCACGGAAGAGGCGGTCGAACTGGCTGCCGTCGCGCTGGAACTCGGTGCCTTCGTTGAAGATCTTGCCGAAGGTGTCCTGTACCACGGTGATCTTCTCGCCGATCCCGACGCGGCCGCCGATCCGCTGCTGGATATAAGGCGCCGCCGAGAGGTGATCGGCATGGACATGGGTCTCGAGGATCCAGACCGGATCGAGGCCCTCGGCCTGCACGAACGTAATCACCGCATCGGCGGAGCGGGTATCGGTGCGGCCCGAGGCATAGTCGAAGTCGAGCACCGAATCGATGATCGCGGCAGCCGTGCTGCGCGGGTCGCGGACGACATAGGTGACGGTGTTTGTCGCGGCGTCAAAGAACGCGTTTACCAGCGGTTCGGCTCCGGTCGCCATCCTGCCATCTCCCGATCTTCCTGCTGCCCGAATATGGGTCCAGGCGAATATATATCAAGATTTGAATGTCATTACGACGGCTCAATCCCGAGAGCCTTGGCAAGCGGGGCGGGCAGGGGGCGCGCGTCCAGTCCGGGAAGCCACCAGTCGGCTTGCGAAAGATCATCTCCGGCGCTGTAAAGGCTTGGGGTCACGATCACGCGCAATCCGGCGGCCCTGGCCGACAGCACCCCGTTGCGGCTATCCTCGAAGGCCAGCGCGGCAGAGGCCGGCACGGCGAGCCGGTCCAGCGCGAGATTGAAGACATCCGGCGCGGGCTTTTTCGCGGCAACCTCGTCACCTGCTGCGATCACGTCGAAAACCTCGCCCGCGGGGCAGCCCCAGACCGCCTCGCAGAGGGCGTCGACATTCGGCCGGTTCGTCGTGGTCGCAACCGCGAGGGCAAGGCCGGACGCCCCCGCGGCGGCAATCAGCTCTGCCACGCCGGGCCGCAGCGACACGCCGCCCGCGGCGATGATCGCGCCGTAGCGATCGGTCTTTTCCAGATGCAACCGCGCGATTGCCGCATCCTCCGGGCCGTATCCCACGGTCGCACGGTGGGCCGCCATCCGCTCTTTGCCGCCCGTGACCTTCAGCAAGATCCGATAGTCATCCTGCGTCCAGTGCCAGTCGAGCCCGTTGGCGGCGAAGGTCTCGTTGAAGGCCTGCCGGTGCACTTCCTCGGTCTCGGCAAGGGTTCCGTCCACGTCGAAGACAAGGGCAGCTACCATCTGAACTCCCTCACGATGGCCGGCAGCATGGCGAAATCCGAAAACGCCACACGATGCGGAAGCTCATTCACCGGGGTCTTGCGATAGCCCTCGGTATAGAGCACGAACGGGGCTGCGGCATTGGCGGCGGTCTCGGCATCGACCTCGCTGTCACCGACATAGATCATGCGGCCGCCGCCCAGCTTTGCATGGACGTGGTGCAGCATCGCCGGATCGGGCTTGCGCGTCGGCAGGCTGTCGCCGCCGATCACCAGATCGAACCGCCACCACAGCCCGACATGGCGCAGCGCCGCCTCGGCCGGGCGGTAGGGTTTGTTGGTGCAGACGGCGAGCCGGCAGCCGTCGGCGGCAAGCGCGGCCAGTGCATCGGACACGCCGGGGTAGGGGACATTGCCCTCCACCTCGGTCTCGTAACGCGCCACCAGCGCCGCCTCGACCGTGGTGAAGAGCGGCCCGTCGGGATCCTCGCCAGAGGCGATCAGAAGCTCTCGCACGAGATTCGGAACGCCCTTGCCGACAAAGCTGCGCACCTGCGCCGCCGTCAGCGACGCGAAGCCAAGGTCTGTCAGCACGGCGTTGGACACGGCATGGATCGCCGGAACCGAATCGATCAACGTTCCGTCGAGATCGAAGATGACCGAGAGCGCGGCCGTCACGCTGCCTTCCACTTGATCGAGCAGCCCATCGAGGCGATCTGGTCGCGCGGGCCCTGGCCGGTCTCGGCAATCTGCCGCATTGCCTCGTAAAGCTCGCGGCGCGCATCCGGGGCGGCGGGCTGGCGACCCGAGGCATCGAGCCGCCCGCGATACTGAAGACCGCGCGCGGCATCGAAGCCGAAGAAGTCCGGTGTGCAGGCCGCCCCATAAGCCTTTGCAACCGCTTGGCTTTCATCGTAAAGATAGGGAAAGGAAAAGCCCTGCCGCGCGGCTTCGCGGCGCATGTTGTCAAAGCCGTCCTCAGGGTAGTCCGCCGCATCGTTGGACGAAATCGCCGCCAACCCGATGCCGAGCGCCTGCAGGTCGCCTGCATCGCGCACGATCCGGTCCATCACCGCCTGCACATAGGGACAGTGGTTGCAGATGAACATGATGAGCGTGCCCTTCGGCCCCGCGATCTGATCCAGAGACCACAGGCGGCCATCGGTGCCTGGCAGGGTGAAGTCCGAGGCTTTCCAGCCGAAATCGCAGATCGGGGGACTGACAGCCATCCGGGGCCTCCTTCTTAGAGCGCTGCCTCGGCAGCCTTGCGGATCGCCGCGATATTACGGCCATAGACCTCGCGATGCTGCACCGAGCCGCCGGAAAAGACCGCCGATCCGGCAACCAGAACATCCGCGCCCGCCGCAGCGACCTTCGGCGCGGTTTCGACGGTGACGCCGCCATCAACCTGGATGTGAATTGGACGAGCGCCAATCATCTTGCGCAAGGTTCGGACCTTATCCACTTGAGTCTCAATGAACTTCTGACCGCCGAAACCAGGATTCACGGTCATCACCAGGATCATGTCGGTGAGGTCGAAAAGCGTCTCGGCAGCCGCAGCCGGGGTTCCGGGGTTGAGCGCCAGGCCCGCCTTTTTTCCCGTTGCACGAATGGCTTGCAGCGTTCTGTGAATGTGTGGTCCGGCCTCGATATGGGCGGTGATCAGGTCCGCGCCCGCCGCCGCGAAGGCCTCGATATAGGGATCGACCGGCGCGATCATCAGATGCACGTCCATAACCGTCGTCACATGCTTGCGAAACGCCGCGACCGCAGGCGCGCCGAAGGTCAGGTTCGGCACGAAATGGCCGTCCATGACATCGACATGCACCCAGTCGCAGCCCTGATCCTCGATGGCGCGGATTTCTTCGCCGAAGTTGGCGAAATCGGCCGAGAGGATCGACGGGGCGATCTTGATGCGTCGATCGAAAGTCATGGGCGTAACCGGTCCTTGCAAGGGCGTCTTGCCTTCAATACCGCCAAACCAAGGCTTTGGTCCAGAACCCATCCCGCCGCAGGCCCAGCCACTTTTATTACATAATTATGCTTATCAGATATCTGGATGCAGCCTTGCAGCCGCCCGGTTCGGGCTCAGACGCTGAAAACCGGCGCCAGAGGCACCGCGGCACCGCCCTGCCACACGGCCGTCAAGTCCAGCGTATCCGACAGATGCACCAGATCCGCGCTGCGTCCCGCAGCCAGACGGCCACAGCGATCGGCCAGCCCAAGAACGCGCGCCGGTCCCAGCGTCGCCATCGCCAGCGACCGGTCCAGCGGCACTCCGATGTCGCGCAAGACCCTGAGCGCGCGCGCAAGATCGAGATCGGCGCCCGCCAGCGTGCCGTCGTCCAAAGTCAGCCGTCCGTTTTCGCGGCGGATCCTGCGGCCGTTCAGCGCGAATTCGGCAAGATCGCTTCCGGCCGGCGCCATCGCATCGGACACGAGGAAAATCCCGCCCGGCCCGGCCTTGGCCGCAAGCGCCATGCGCATCGCCGCCGGATGCACATGGACCGCATCGGCGATGAGGCCCGCCGACAGGCCGCCATCGGCCAGCACGGCCCCGACAAGGCCGGGCTCGCGATTGCCAAGCTGGCTCATCGCGTTGAAGAGATGGGTGACCAGGGTCGCTCCGGCTGCCACATAACGTGCGACATCGGCGCTGGCGACATCGGTATGACCAAGGCTGACATGGTAACCGCCGGCAACCAGACGGCTGACCTGTTCCGGCGTGACACTTTCAGGAGCGATGGTGATCATGGCAATGCCGAACGTGTCTGCCTGCGCTTCCAGGAATTGCAGGTCGTCTTCACGCATCGGGCGGATCAGGGCCGGATCATGGGTGCCCTTGCGGGCAACCGAAAGGTGGGGGCCTTCAAGGTGAAGGCCAAGATAGCCCGGAACCTGTCTGGCTGCGGCCTGCCGACCGGCCTCAATTGCTGATTTCCGCAGCTCCGGGCCATCGGTGATCAACGTCACCATCAGGGCTGTCGTGCCAAAGGCGGCATGGGCGCTGCAGATCGTCCTGATGCCCGCCTCGCTCGGGTTGTTGTTGAAGAGAACGCCGCCGCCGCCATTCACCTGCAGATCGACAAAGC
>JBGSNN010000481.1:0-8941 GCA_041739655.1 Albidovulum sp.
AATCCGCAGGCCCGCCGAGCGCCGCGACCATGCGCCCGAAGACCTCGGCGGCGCGACCCGAGGTCAGCGCCTCGTCGATCTGGTCGGCACCATCGTCGGCATCTTCGGCCAGCCCGCCCAACGCCAGCGCTTCGCCGCCAAGCGCCACGGTCACATCCCAGAGCGCCTGATTGACCATGTGGCCGGTCATGGTTTCCATCACTTCCAGCACCTCAAGCGCGTTGCCGGCAGAGGCGGCGAGCGGCTGGTTCATATCGGTGATGAGCGCGGCGCAGCGGCAGCCCGCGCCCTCGGCTGTCGTCACAAGGGACCGCGCCAGGGCCTCGGCCCGATCCATCGTCTTCATGAAGGCGCCCGAGCCGACCTTCACGTCGAGGACCAGCGCCTGAAGCCCCGCCGCGAGCTTCTTCGACAGGATCGAGGCGGTGATGAGGTCGATGCTCTCGACCGTCCCGGTGACGTCGCGGATCGCGTAAAGCCGCCGGTCGGCAGGCGCGATATCACCCGTCGCACCGATGATGGCGCAGCCGACTTCGGCGACAAGACGGTGCAGATCCTCGGTCGGAATATCGGTCCGGTAGCCTGGAATCGCCTCAAGCTTGTCGAGCGTCCCGCCGGTATGACCGAGCCCGCGACCCGAGATCATCGGGACGTAGGCGCCGCAAGCTGCGAGCGCGGGCGCGAGAAGAAGCGAGGTGCAATCGCCGATGCCGCCCGTCGAATGCTTGTCGATCACCGGTCCCGGCAGGCTCCAGTCCAGCACCTGGCCGCTGTCGCGCATCGCAACGGTCAGGCCCACACGTTCCTCATCCGACAGCCCGTTCAGCAGAACCGCCATGGCAAAGGCGCCGGCCTGGGCATCGGTGACATCGCCGCTCGCGAGCCCCGCCGCAAACCAGACTGCAGCTTCGGATGGCAGTCCCTTGCGGTCCCTCACACCCGCGATGATGCCCCGCGCATCGCGCATCAGACAGTTCCCATATGCGCGGCGCCGAAACTGCCGGGAAGAAGATCGCCGATTGTCGTCTGCGTCACCGCGCCCGCAATCGTGGCAAGGGTCACCGGCGCATCGTGACGCCCGAATTCCGCGAGCTTCTGGCGGCAGCCGCCGCAGGGCGGCACCGGCACCGGGCAATCGGCGATGACGGCGACTTCGGTCAGCTCGGTTTCGCCCGCCGCCACCATGGCCGCGATCGCCCCGGCCTCGGCGCAGGTGCCTTCGGGGTAGGCGGCGTTCTCGACGTTGCAGCCGCGGTAGATTTTCCCCGAGGCCGCACGAACGGCGGCGCCAACCTTGAACTGTGAATAGGGCGCATAGGCATTCTCGCGCACCTCGGTGGCTGCCTGAAGAAGTCTGTCCGACGCCATTCGCACCCTCTCCACTTTTCTGCTGTGTCCTGTCTGCCGCGCCAACCTGCGACCTGCAAGCCCGCACGTTCCGGTGGCGTCCGACAAAGACTAGGTTGCCGTCCTGCGATTCAGAAGAAGAATCGCGCCGGCATGGACAAATCGCGCCGCGAAGCTGTCGGCACAAGCGGCCTGCGATCATCTTGCCGCACGAATCAACGCAGGAACGGCCGGTCCTGCGGGTAGCGCCTTTCCAAGACGCCCACAGGTAGTTTAGTGGTAAAGGATCAGAGGGAGGACAGGTCTTGGAAGAGACAAGACAGGAAAACGCGCGTCAGGCGGCGCTGGACTACCACGAGTTCCCGAAGCCCGGAAAGCTGGAAATACGCGCGACAAAGCCGCTGGCGAACGGACGCGATCTGTCGCTCGCCTATTCCCCCGGCGTGGCCGAGGCCTGTCTAGAAATCAAGGCCGACCCGGCGGCCATCAGCCGCTACACCGCGCGCGGCAACCTTGTTGCGGTCGTGACAAACGGAACGGCAGTGCTGGGGCTCGGCAATATCGGCGCGCTTGCCTCCAAGCCGGTGATGGAGGGCAAGGCTGTCCTGTTCAAGAAATTCGCCAATATCGACTGCTTCGATATCGAGGTGAACGAACCGGATCCCGAGAAACTCGCCGCCATCGTCTGCGCGCTGGAACCCAGCTTCGGCGCAATCAACCTTGAAGACATCAAGTCGCCGGATTGTTTTATCGTTGAACGACTTTGCCGCGAACGGATGAACATCCCGGTGTTCCACGACGATCAGCATGGCACCGCCATCGTCGTCGGGGCGGCGGCAACCAACGCGCTTCATGTTGCGGGCAAGCGGTTCGATGCGATCAAGGTGGTTTCCACCGGCGGCGGCGCGGCGGGAATCGCCTGTCTCGACATGCTGCTGAAGCTCGGCGTGAAGCGGGAAAATGTCTGGCTCTGCGATATCGAGGGCCTCGTCTATCACGGCCGCGAGGCGCAGATGACGCCGCAGAAGGCCGCCTATGCCCAAGGCCATGCGGCGGCGGTGCTCGACGATGTGATCGGCGGTGCCGATCTGTTCCTTGGTCTCTCGGCGCCCGGGGTTCTGACGCCCGCGATGGTGCAGAAGATGGCGAAGCAGCCCATCGTCTTCGCCTTGGCCAATCCGACACCGGAAATCCTGCCTGACGAGGTGCGTAGCGTGGCACCCGATGCCATCATTGCCACCGGGCGGTCGGACTTTCCCAATCAGGTCAACAACGTCCTCTGCTTCCCGTTTATCTTCCGCGGCGCGCTCGACGTCGGCGCGACGACGATCAACAAGGAGATGGAGCTCGCCTGCATCGATGGCATCGCCGCCCTCGCCCGCGCGACAACCAGCGCGGAGGCCGCCGCTGCCTACCGCAGCGAGACGATGAGCTTCGGCCCGGACTATCTGATCCCGAAACCTTTCGACCCGCGGCTGATCGGCACCGTCGCCTCGGCGGTCGCGAAAGCCGCAATGGAGACGGGCGTCGCGACGCGGCCCATCGCCGACCTTGACGCCTACCGCCACAAGCTCGATGGCTCTGTCTTCAAGTCGGCCCTCATCATGCGCCCGGTGTTCGAGGCCGCCCGCTCGGCCAGCCGCCGGATTATATTCGCCGAAGGCGAGGATGAACGCGTGCTGCGCGCCGCCAACGCGATGCTTGAGGAGATGACCGACAGCCCGATCCTCATCGGCCGCCCCGAGGTGATCGAGAAGCGCTGCGAACGGGCCGGCCTGCCGATCCGGCCGGGACGCGACTTTGACATCGTGAACCCCGAAAACGATCCGCGCTACCGCGACTATTGGCACAGCTATCACGAGCTGATGGCGCGCAAGGGCGTCACCCCGGACCTTGCGCGCGCGATCATGCGCACTAACACCACCGCAATCGCCGCCATCGCGGTGCATCGTGGCGACGCCGACAGCATGATCTGCGGCACCTTCGGGCAGTTCGGCTGGCACCTGAACTATATCCGCCAAGTGCTGGCGCGGGACGGCCTGTCGCCGCATGGCGCACTCAGCCTGATGATCCAGGAGGATGGCCCGCTGTTCGTTGCGGACACCCATGTGAACGCCGTGCCGACGCCGGAGCAGATCGCGACCACGATCTGCGGCGCCGCGCGCCATGCCCGCCGCTTCGGCGTAACGCCGAAGGTGGCGCTTTGTTCGCATTCCAACTTCGGCAGCGTGGACTCCGATTCCGGCACGCGGATGCGGGCGGCGATCGACCTTCTCGACCGCAAGGGCGTCGATTTCGCCTATGAGGGCGAAATGTCGACTGACGCCGCGCTCGATCCCGATCTCCGCGCCCGCATCTTTCCGGGCAGCAGGATCGAGGGTGCGGCGAATATCCTCGTCTTCGCCTATACCGACTCGGCCAATACCGCGCGCAACATGCTCAAGCACAAGGCCGGCGGGCTTGAGGTCGGGCCGATCCTGATGGGCATGGGCAACACCGCGCATATCGTCACCCCGTCGATCACGGCGCGGGGGCTTCTGAACATGTCGGCCATCGCCGGAACGCCAGTCACCCATTACGGCTGAACGGTGGCCGGGCGATTCCCTTTGTTACAAAAGCTTGCCGGGGCGGATTTGCAAAGTTCGCCTCGATTTAGCAAAAAGCGTTTCTACCGGGGCAGTTTGCAAGTATTTGCTACCGGATTTCCGGCGGTTCTGCAAACATAGTGTCGCAGTTAGCGCCAGCAGGCCCGAAAGACGATTGCAGCAGCGCCCTCGCCTCCCGTACGAAGGATCAACCCGGAGGAGGAACACCATGGCATACAAGGATATCTACGCATCCTGGAAATCCAACCCTGACGCCTTCTGGATGAAAGAGGCGCAATCCATCGACTGGATAAAGCCCCCGTCAAAGGCACTCTTTGCCGAGAATGCGCCGCTTTACGAATGGTTCTGCGACGCCAGGGTCAACACCTGCTGGAACGCGGTGGACCGTCATGTCGAGGCCGGCCGGGGCGATCAGCTTGCCATCATCCACGACAGCCCGATCACACATTCGACCAAGGGCATCACCTATCGCGAACTGCGCGACCGCGTCGCCTCGCTGGCCGGTGCGCTCAGGGCCAAGGGCATCGAGAAGGGCGACCGCGTCATCATCTATATGCCGATGGTGCCCGAGGCGCTGGAGGCGATGTTGGCCTGCGCGCGCCTTGGCGCGATTCACTCGGTGGTCTTTGGCGGCTTTGCCGCGCATGAACTGGCGGTGCGGATCGACGACGCGACGCCGAAGGCGATCATCGCCGCCTCCTGCGGTCTCGAACCCGGTCGGACGGTGCATTACAAACCCCTCGTCGATGCCGCCATCGAACTGGCAACGCACAAACCCGCGTTCACCGTGATCCTGCAGCGGGAACAAGAGGTCGCCAAGCTGATCGAAGGGCGCGACTACAACTGGCATGGTTTCCAGTACGGCGTGGAACCGGCAGAGTGTGTCCCGGTCGAAGGCGATCACCCGGCCTATATCCTCTATACCTCCGGCACCACCGGGGCGCCGAAGGGCGTCGTCCGGCCGACGGCGGGGCACCTTGTCGCGCTGAACTGGACCATGAAGAACCTCTACAACGTCGGCGTCGGCGACGTGTTCTGGGCCGCCTCGGATGTCGGCTGGGTCGTCGGCCACAGCTACATCTGCTACGGCCCCCTCATCGCCGGCTGCACCACCATCGTCTTCGAGGGCAAGCCGGTCGGCACGCCGGACGCCGGCACGTTCTGGCGGGTGATCCAGAACCACAAGGTAAAGTCGTTCTTTACCGCGCCGACCGCGCTTCGCGCGATCAAGCGCGAGGATCCGAACGGCGAACTCATCGGCGACTACAACCTGCGCAGCCTTCAGGCGCTCTACCTCGCCGGAGAGCGCGCCGATCCCGACACGATCAAATGGGCGCAGCGCCATCTGCGCGTACCGGTGATCGACCACTGGTGGCAGACCGAGACCGGTTGGGCCATCGCCGGCAACCCGCTCGGCATCGAGGAACTGCCGGTCAAGATCGGCTCGCCCTCGGTCCCGATGCCGGGCTACGATGTGCAAGTCCTCGACGAGGGCGGCCATCCGGTGCCAGCGGGCGAGCTTGGCGCCATTGCGGTCAAGCTGCCGTTGCCGCCGGGCACCTTGCCGACACTCTGGAACGCCGATGAGCGCTTCAAGAAGTCCTACCTCAGCCACTTCCCCGGCTACTACGAGACCGGCGACGCAGGCTATATCGACGAGGACGGCTATCTCTACATCATGGCGCGCACCGACGATGTCATCAACGTGGCCGGTCACCGCCTGTCCACGGGCGCGATGGAAGAAGTGCTCGCATCCCACGCCGATGTCGCCGAATGCGCGGTGATCGGCGTCGCGGACCAACTCAAGGGGCAGATGCCGCTTGGTTTCCTCTGCCTCAACAAGGGCACCAACCGGCGGCCCGAGGATGTGGTAAACGACTGCGTGAAGCTGGTCCGCGATCAGATCGGGCCGGTCGCGGCCTTCAAGCTCGCCTGCGTCGTGGACCGGCTGCCGAAGACGCGCTCGGGCAAGATCCTCCGCGGGACGATGGTCAAGATCGCCGACGGTGCCCCCTTCAAGATGCCCGCGACCATCGACGATCCCGCGATCCTCGACGAAATCACCGCGGCGCTGAAGGCACTGGGCTACGCGGCATCCTGATTGCGCGCAACAATAGGCTCCGGCGGCGCAGATTGGGCACCGCCGGACCTGTCGTTTCAGACAGGTTGGCGTATATTCACCATTCGCCTACAACTAGCGCCTATGCAACCCTTGCTTGTATTTTCAAACATGCGCCGGGCACAATCAGGTAGTGATGAGTGATGCGGGTCAGTGAGACGCCCAAAACGCAGGACGCGACAGCAATAGACACCGGGGGCGTCACGCTTCTCGGCCATGACCTGCGGGCCGCTGTCTCCGATATCATCGGCGGGCTGCGGCTGATTGATCATGCGGACATGGATGCGGCCACGCGCCTGCAACTCGAACGGGTGCGCACCGCAAGCGAGACGCTCGCCCGGCTTCTGGAAGAAGCCATGGCGAACATCTTCGGCGACGAGGCTGTTGTGGTCGCGCAACCCTCGAACGTCCAGTTGGCGCGGTTTCTCTACGATATCGAAATGCGCTGGTCGGGCCGGGCCAGCGAAAAGGGCCTGCACCTGGATTTTCGCCGGGACGAGGACCTGCCGCAGATTCTCAAGGTCGATCGCGTCGCCCTCGACCGGATCCTGTCGAACATCCTGTCGAATGCGATCAAATACACCGATGCCGGCACGATCCGGCTGGAGGTGGTCGGCTCAACCGACGGTGCGTTGTGCTTCTCGGTCACCGATCAGGGACCGGGCTTTTCCGCCGAGGCGCTGGCGCGGCTCTTTCAGTACCGCGGCCGGCCCGACGATACGAGCAAGCCGGGACAGGGCCTCGGGATGCACATCACCAAGAACCTGTCGGAGCTGATCGGCGCGACGATCTCGGTCGACAACCTGGTCGGCGGCGGCGCCTGCGTGACGCTGGAACTGCCGCCCGACGCCCTCGCCAGCGCCGAACCCGGCGGGGTGTCCGAGCTTCCCGATCTCAGCAAGATCAAGGTTCTCGTCGCCGAGGACAGCGCGACCAACCAACTGCTGATCGGTCAGATGCTGAGCGGCATGGGCGCGGAGTTCGAGATTGCGGCGGATGGCGTTCAGGCGCTCAACTGGCTGGAGCGCGAGGAATTCGACCTCGCCCTCATCGATATCGAGATGCCGCGCCTTGGCGGGATCGACGTGATCCGCACCGTCCGCGCCAATGACCGGCTCTACGCCCGGATGCCCGTCGTCGCCATCACGGCCTATGTGCTGCGCGCCAATCGCGATGCCATTTACGCCGCCGGGGCGGATGCGATCCTGGCCAAGCCCCTCGGCAGCATCGAGGCCTTCGGACTGGCGATCGGCAACGTCCTGCGCCGCGCTGCACTCAGCCCAGAGGAGGTGAGCGCGGAGGCCGACGCCCAGCCCGTCGAATTCCGTCGCGACACCTTCGACAGGCTGCTGGAGGTCGCCGGCCCCGATACGACGCGCGAGCTTCTGTCACGGCTCTACACCGACCTGCGCAAGGCCGAGCGTGGGCTGGTCGCGGGCCTGTCCGAGCATGACCTGAACGCCATCCGCGCCGAGACCCATGTCCTGATCGCGCTGGCCGGTGCGGTCGGCGCCGAGCGGCTCAGCCAGCTCGCCCAGACATTGAACGCCATGGCCCATCGGCGTGAAGGCGGTGATCCCTCGGCGCTTGGCGAGGAATGTCTTGCCCAGATCGACCGCCTGATCCACTTTATCGGCCAGGAGAAGGCCAGCCGGGGCGATCTGTCATGACCACCGCGCCGCTGCTTCTGGTTGAAGACACACCATCGCTCCAACTGGTCTATGAATCCGTTCTGCGCACGGCCGGGTACAGCGTCCGCTCGGCCGGAGACGGCGCGACCGGGCTTTCGGCGTTCAAATCGATGATGCCGTCGGTCGTGCTTCTCGATCTGATGCTGCCGGACCGCGACGGGCTTGATCTTCTTCAGGAGATGCTGACGATCAAGCCCGACGCCCACATCATCGTCATCACGGCGAACGGCTCGATCAACAAGGCGGTCGCGGCGATGCGCGCGGGCGCGCATGAGTTTCTCGTCAAGCCCTTCGACGAACAGCGCTTTCTGAACGCCATCGAGAACGCGCTGTCATCCGTGCAGACGCCCTTCCCCCCCGCCGCGGCGGAGGCAAGCGCGATCGTCCCGCCGGGAGAGTTCATCGGCAGCTCGCCAGCAATGACCCAGATCTACGACAAGATCCGCTCGGTCGCGCGATCGATGGCAACCGTCTTCATCACCGGTGAAAGCGGCACCGGCAAGGAACTCTGCGCCCAGGCGGTGCATGATCTGTCGAACCGCGCCAACGGGCCCTTCGTGCCCCTGAACTGCGGCGCGATCCCGTCCGAACTTCTGGAATCCGAGGTCTTCGGCCATGTGAAGGGCTCCTTCACCGGCGCGATTTCCGACAAGCCGGGTGCGGCGTCCTCGGCCGATGGCGGCACCCTGTTTCTGGATGAGATCTGCGAGCTTGACCTCAACCTGCAGACCAAGCTTCTGCGATTTCTCCAGACCTCGACGATTCAGCCGGTCGGTGCGACCCGTCCGCGCAAGGTCAACGTCCGCATCGTCTGCGCCACCAACCGTGATCCGCTTCAGGCCGTGCGGCGCGGCCAGTTCCGCGAGGATCTCTATTACCGGCTGCATGTCGTGCCGATCCACATGCCGCCGCTGCGCGACCGCGGCGAGGATGTGAACGTGATCGCCACCGCCGCCCTGAGCCGCTTTGCCCGCGAGGAAGGGCGCGACTTCGCGGCGCTCGACGACGAGGTCAGGGCACTGTTTCTGTCGCACGACTGGCCGGGCAACGTCCGCCAGCTTCTCAACGTGATGCGCAATGTTGTGGTTCTGAACAATGGCCACACCGTGACCCGCGCGATGCTGCCGGCGGACCTCCATGGCCAGTCGCTGCGCGAGGCGCCCGCGCCGCAGCCCGCC
>JBGSNN010000065.1:0-10490 GCA_041739655.1 Albidovulum sp.
GGCGCGGGCGACCGGCAGGGCCTGCGCGACGGCGCGTTGGTCGCGGTCGGAATGTCGGCCATCACGGCCGCGCTGATCATCGCGACCTTCATCGCGATCCCGGCCCCGCTGATCCGCCTGTTTCTCGACATGTCGAACCCCGCGGCCGAGGCGATCGTCGCCTATGGCTCTGCGCTGCTCGCCGTTGCAGCGCTCTTTCAGCTTGCCGATGCGGCGCAGGTGATGGCCCTCGGCCTGCTGCGCGGGGTGCAGGATACGCGGGTGCCGATGGTCCTGGCCTCGGTCAGCTATTGGCTGATCGGGATTCCGGCGAGCTATGCACTGGCCTTTCCGCTCGGGCTTGGCGGCGTCGGCCTCTGGCTTGGCCTCGTCGTCGGACTGGCGATTGCGGCGGTGCTGCTGATGGTCCGGTTCTGGCGTGGCCCCTGGCTTGGCGCGCACGCCGCAGTCTGAGCGGGCGCTCAGCCTGCGTCGGGGATGCGGTCCGACTGCTTGCGCACGAGCACGGTGCGCAGATCGTGCATCGCGAGCAGAAGCGCGTTCGTCACCGCCTCAAGCTGCGCGTCGCTGGCGCGCGACTGCGCCCATTGCGTCGTGAGGTTGAGGTGATCGACGGTGCGCCGGATGTCATCGACCTCGCGATCCGCCAAGAGCGCCTGCCGTTCGGCAAGCCAGCGCCGGATCTCGGCGAGGTCGGCGTCGCTCAGCTTGCGGTCGCCATGCGGCCTGATCTCGCCATTGCGGGTGTTGACGACGGCGATCTGCTCCATCTCGATCCGGCTCAGCCGGTTTTCAAGATCGACGCGAAAAACCGTCGCGCCATTCTCTCGGACACGGAAGTAGTAGTCGGGAAGTTTGAGCGGCATCGCCTGATCTGCCCCTTCGCTGGGTTCGGCCCGGACGATAGCAGGGCACCCGCAGGCTGGCCAGACGCCACCCGCCGGGGCGGGCAGCGTCCGGGCGGATCAGCGCAATCCGGCGCAGAAGGCCTGGATGCGCGCGCAGGCCGCCTCCAGGGCCTCATCCGAGGTGGCGTAGCTGATGCGGAAATTCGGGGACAGGCCGAAGGCGGCACCGAAGACCACCGCGACGCCGGTCTCTTCAAGCAGCGCCGTCGCGAAGGCTTCATCGTCGGTGATCTTCGCGCCGCCCGCCGAGGTCGTGCCGATCAGGGCGGAGATGTCGGGATAGACGTAGAAGGCGCCCTCTGGACGCGGGCACTTGATGCCCTTGGCCTGGTTCAGCATCGACACCACGAGGTCGCGGCGGCGCTGGAAGGTCTTCTTGTTCTCGGCGAGAAAATCCTGCGGCCCGTTCAGCGCCTCGACAGCGGCATATTGCGCGATGGAGCATGGGTTGGACGTTGACTGCGACTGGATCGTGCCCATCGCCTTGATGAGCTCGGGCGCACCCGCCGCGTAGCCGATGCGCCAGCCGGTCATCGCATAGGCCTTGGAGACGCCGTTGCAGGTCAGCGTGCGGTCATAGAGCCGCGGCTCCACCTGGGCCGGAGAGACAAATTCGAAATCGTCGAAGACGAGGTGTTCGTACATGTCGTCGGACATGATCCAGACCTGAGGATGTTTCACAAGAACATCCGTCAAGGCCTTGAGTTCCTTTCGGGAATAGGCGGCGCCCGTCGGGTTGGATGGCGAGTTGAAGATAAACCACTTGGTCTTCGGCGTGATCGCGGCCTCAAGTTGCGCCGGGGTCAGCTTGAACTCGGTCTCGATGCCACATTCGATGGCGACGGGGGTGCCGCCCGCAAGCAGCACCATGTCGGGATAGGACACCCAGTAGGGGGCCGGGATGATGACTTCGTCGCCGGGGTTCAGTGTCGCCATCAGCGCGTTGTAGAGCGTCTGCTTGCCGCCGGTGCCGACGGTGATCTGGCTCGGCTTGTAGCTGAGGCCGTTCTCGCGCGCGAATTTCCGGCAGATCGCCTCTTTCAATTCAGGGATGCCATCGACGGCGGTGTACTTGGTCTTGCCTTCGTCGATGGCGCGCTTGGCGGCGGCCTTGATGTTGTCGGGCGTGTCGAAATCCGGCTCCCCGGCGCCGAGGCCGATCACATCCTTGCCGGCCGCCTTCAATTCGCGCGCCTTGTTGGTCACCGCGATGGTGGGTGACGGCTTGACGCGGGCGAGCGTGTCGGAAATGAACGCCATGGAGGGTCTCCGGTTTGTAATTGCCGGCCCCATGTCTTAGTTTGCCACCCGGAGCCATTCAAGCGACTTCGGAAAGGACATCCTCATGATGACGATTGAACGCGAGGCAGCATGAGCGAGACACAGGAGGCGCGGCTGAAGCGCATGGCGATGCGGAGTTGGCGGCGCGGCACCAAGGAGATGGACCTGATTCTCGGCCCCTTCGCCGATGCGCGGCTGACGGCGCTGGGGACCGAGATGCTGGCGGTCTATGATGCGTTGCTGTCCGAGAACGATCAGGACATCTATCCCTGGATCACCGGCGCGACAGCGGCGCCCGACCGCTTTGATGCGCTGATTTCCGAGATTTCCGCCTTCGTCCGCGGGCGCCACGGCGCCGGTGCCTGACACCGCGCGCTGCGTTTTCTGCCTTTTAACGAAACTTTCGCCAATCCGCTCCATCCTTCGGTCTCACCAGAGCAGCGGCGGAGGGCGAGATGACGATACATGCGACAGTGGCAGACGCCTCCGGGCGTGGCACGCACAGCCAGTATCTTGAGACGCTCGGGCTTGTCGAACGCCTGCACCGACTGCTGCTCGATGTCATCAAGGATGAGTTCGAGCGGCTCGGCCAGATCGAGATCAATGCAGTGCAGGCACTGTTGCTGTTCAATATCGGGGCGCATGAGGTGACGGCCGGCGAGTTGAAGTCGCGCGGCTACTATCAGGGCTCGAACGTCAGCTACAATCTGAAGAAGCTGGTGGACATGGGCTACATGCACCATGAGCGCAGCGCCCTCGACCGCCGTTCGGTCCGGGTGCGACTGACCGACAAGGGCAGCGCGGTGCGTGATGCCGTGGCGGCGCTCTTTGTCCGCCATGCCGAGGTGATGCAGGAGAGATCCGTGATCGGCCTCGCCGCGCAGGAGGAGGTCAATCGCGTGCTCAAGCGGCTTGAGCGTTTCTGGGGCGATCAGATCCGCTATATCTACTGAGCGGTATCATCTACTGAGCGGGATCGCGGCGGCGGCAAGGTTCCGCCGACGGCGGAGCGACGGGATTGCCGGATGCGCCGCATCGCGCGACAAGCGGGGGCCGGCGCACTGGTCCGGCTGTTCCGGATGTCCTCATGCGCCGCGCCCTTATCCGCGCCCTGACCGTTCTGATGCTGGTTGCTCCGGCCGCCTGCGTGCCGAGCGGCGACCAGCCCGAGGTGACCTCTGCCGCGCTGCTTCCGGCGATGCGCTGGGACCACCGTCCCGAGGCGGATCGCTGGACGATGGCGACCCTGGCGGCGCTGAGAGCGGAAGGCGCGGTGCTGGAGACCACGGTTCCTGCCGATATCCTGTCCTTCTGCCCGGCCTATGAAGACGCTCCGCCGGCGGACCGGCGCGCGTTCTGGGCGGGGTTCCTGTCGGCGCTCGCCAAGCATGAAAGCACCTGGAACCCGCAGGCCAGGGGTGGCGGCGGCCGATGGATCGGCCTGATGCAGATCGCGCCGCAGACCGCGGCCGCCAATGACTGCGACCTGCCCTCGGGCAAGGGCCTGACCGATGGCGCGGCGAACCTTGCCTGCGCGGTCAGGATCGCAGCAAAGCAGGTCGGGCGTGACGGCGCGATCGTCTCGGACGGATCGGGTAGCTGGCGCGGCGCGGCCCGCGACTGGGCACCGCTGCGGAGCAGCGAAAAGCGCGCCGATGTGGCGGACTGGACCCGTCGGCAGAGCTACTGCAACTGAGCCTCAGGCGATCACGCGCACGCCGCGCAGTCCGAATTCGCGCATGAGTTTGTGCGATTCGAGCTTTTCCGCGCCGGGGAGCGGCAGGATCGCGCCATCCGCAAGGTTGAGAAAGCAGGCGGTCGCACCCCGGTTGGTGCGCGTGACGGTGACGCTGGCCACGTCGTCGAGAGGAATGGTCTCACTGCCGCGCGGGCGATAGATTTCAACCCAGCTTCGACCGAGCCGGAAGCCCTTGACCGGGTTGAGCCAGAGCCGCCGCAGGATCAGCGCGAGAAACACCGCCGCCAGCGCGATGATGAGTTGGCCCATCTCCAGCGTCACGCAGAGATAGACCACCCCCATCGCGATTCCGAGCGCGAGATATGTGCGCGGTCCCCGCGCCTGGCTGCGATAGCCAT
Organism: Albidovulum sp.; assembly: GCA_041739655.1. Taxonomy (GTDB): domain Bacteria; phylum Pseudomonadota; class Alphaproteobacteria; order Rhodobacterales; family Rhodobacteraceae; genus Albidovulum. Next base: position 4,287 of record JBGSNN010000065.1, read on the forward strand.
AGCTTTCGGTTGTCATGTCGGCCCCCTGAACCCAAGATCACTCTAGGTCAGGTGCTGCGCGCGGTCGACCGGAGCGCGCGCCGGGTCCGGATTTGGCGACGGCGGGGAAACGATGACGCGAAAGCCCGGAAATTTCCGCCCGTCGCGCCAAAGTCGCTGCGGCTGCCACCAGTGACGCACCCGTTTGGGTTGCAGAATCGCGGCGCTTCTACCGCGCCGGTGCGGACCCGAGGATGCGGCTGACCATCTCGCCGGTATTGCGCGACAGGCCTGGGGTCGCCGCGATGCGGTCAAGTTCGCCTCGCATCAGCGCCTGCCGGTCGGCATCATAGCGGGCCCAGGTCTCGAACGCCGTGGTCATGCGCGCTGCGGTCTGCGGGTTCACCGGATCGAGCCGGATCAGCCAGTCGGCATAAAAGCGGTAGGCCGCGCCAGAGGCATGGTGAAAGCCCGCATGGTTGCCCGCCAGCGCGCCGAGGAGCGCGCGGAAGCGGTTCGGGTTCTTCCAGTCGAAATCGGGATGCCGCGACAGGCGTTCGGCGACGGTCGCGGCCTCGTCCGGGGCGGCATGGGCGACCTGGACCATGAACCATTTGTCGATGACCAGCCGGTTGTCGCGCCAGCGCTGATGGAAGGCGGAGATCTCGCGGGTGCCGCGGCCGCCTTCGATCAGACAGGCAAGCGCGGCCTGGGATTCGGTCATGTTGTCGGCCCCCGCGAAGAGCGAGGCAGCGCGGGTGCCGTTGTCGATATGCTTGAGAAGCCAGAGACAGGCGGTTCTCAGCGCGCGCTTTCCGGCCGGGGCGGCGTCGGGTGAAAACACGCCCGGTGTCGCCATCGCGTCATAGGTCTCGGTCAGCGGTTTCTGCAACTGCCGCGCAATCGCCTTGGCGAGTGTTGCGCGCGCGGTGTGGATCGCCGCGGGATCGGGAACATGGCCAAGGTCATGCAGCGTCTGGGCGATGTCATCTTCGGACGGCAGGCGCAGACAGAGGGCACGAAAGGCCGGGTCGAGGGCCTGATCGCCGAGAACCGCACCGAGTGCTGCGATGAAGCTGTTCGACGGCTCCGCCTCTGCCACGATCATCCGGGTCAGCACATCCTTGGCAAGCGCACGGCCGGCTTCCCACTTGTTGAACGGGTCGGTGTCATGGGCAAGAAGGAATGTGCGCTCGGCCTGATCGCTGTCCCGCTCAAGCACCACCGGGGCCGAGAACCCGCGCAGGATTGAGGGCACGGGGCGCGCGGCGAGCCCGTCGAAGCGGAAGCTTTGCGCGGTCTTGGTCATCTCAAGAATGGTTGTCGGCACCACCTCGTCGCCATTGGGGTTCAGGAGGCCGACCGCAATCGGGATCACCCGCGGCGGCTTCTGGTCCTGGCCGGGGGTGGCCGGCGTCTTCTGATGGAAGGTCAGCGTGTAGGTGCCGTTCGACCAGGCCTCGGAGACATGCAGGCGCGGGGTGCCGGCGTCAGTGTACCAGCGCTTGAACTGCGCCAGGTCGCGCCCCGTGGCATCCTCGAAGACCTTGAGCCAGTCCTCGATCGTGGCCGCGTCGCCGTCATGGCGGTCGAAATAGAGGTCGAGCGCGCGGCGGTAGCCGTCATCGCCGACCAGACGCTTCAGCATCCCGATGACCTCGGCGCCCTTTTCATAGACCGTCGCGGTGTAGAAGTTGTTGATCTCGACATAGCTGTCGGGCCGCACCGGGTGGGCGAGGGGGCCCATGTCCTCCTTGAACTGGCGCGCACGCAGGGTGAGCACGTCCTCGATCCGTTTGACCGGCTCGGAGCGCATGTCCTTGGTGAACTGCTGGTCGCGGAACACCGTCAGCCCTTCCTTGAGGCAGAGCTGGAACCAGTCGCGGCAGGTGATGCGGTTGCCGGTCCAGTTGTGGAAATACTCATGCGCGATGACGGATTCGATGCGCTCGAAGTCGCTGTCGGTTGCGGTCTCAGGGCTGGCCAGAACAAGCTTGGAGTTGAAAATGTTCAAGCCCTTGTTCTCCATTGCGCCCATATTGAAGTCATCGACGGCTACAATGTTGAAAATGTCCAAGTCGTATTCGCGGCCGTAAGCCGCCTCGTCCCATCGCATCGCACGCTTGAGACTGTCCATCGCATAGGCGCAGCGATCCTCGTCGCCGGCGCGCACCCAGATGGCGAGATCGACATTGCGGCCGGATGCCGTGGTGAAGCGGTCGCGCCGGGCGACCAGATCGCCCGCCACCAGCGCGAAGAGATAGGCGGGCTTCGGCCAGGGATCGGTCCATTCCGCCCAGCCCTTGCCCGCGCCGGTCGGATTGCCGTTCGACAGCAGCACCGGCATGTCGGACTCGATTCGCACCTTGAACCGCGCCATCACATCTGGCCGGTCGGGGTAAAAGGTGATGTGGCGAAAGCCCTCGGCCTCGCATTGCGTGCAATACATGCCGCCCGACATGTAGAGCCCTTCGAGCGCGGTATTGGCCTTGGGATTGATCTCCACCTCGGCCTCGAAGGTGAACGCCCCGTCGGGCAGAGCGGCCGCGGGGACGGTCAGCCCCCCGGCATCGGGCTTGAGCTTGAGGGTCTGCCCGTCAACGGCGGCGCGGATCAGCCTGAGCCCGACGCCGTCCAGGCGCAGGTCATGGCGGCCGGGCCGTTCGGGATTGGGCGCAAAGACGATCCGCGACAGCACGCGCGTCGCCGTCGCGGCGAGCCGGAAGGTCAGCGCGATCTCCTCGACGCGGAAGGGATAGGGCAGGTAGTCGGCCAGAAGCGTTGGCTGGGGCGTGGCATCCTTCACGGCGGCAAGTCCTTTCGGGGATCGGTGCGGACGCACGATAGGCCGCACCGCCTGCCGCTGCAACGCCGGGCTGCGGCGATTTTGCGCCGATGCCGAAAACTGCTTTCGCGTAAATCCGCGTAAATTGAGCGGCGAGCGAGGTTGCGGCGCCTCGGCGGGCGGCGCTATCCTCAGCCGTCGCAGCCGGTGCCGCCGGATGCAAGTGCCAGGGGAGAGACAACGGGTGAGCGCGAGAGTCCTGCGGAGCGGTCTGTCGGTTGACAGACGACTGGCCGAATTCATCGAGGGGCAGGCGCTTCCCGGAACCGGTGTGGCGCCGGACGCCTTCTGGCACGGCCTCGCCGGGATCGTGCAGGACCTTGGCCCGAAAAACCGCGCGCTTCTGGAAAAGCGCGAGGAGCTGCAGGAAAAGATCGACGCCTGGCATGTCGCGCGGCGCGGCCAGCCGCCTGACCCGGCCGCCTACCGCAGGTTTCTGGAGGATCTCGGCTATCTTCTGCCCGAAGGCCCCGACTTTCAGATCGAGACGACGAACATCGACCCCGAGTTTGCCATGATCGCCGGGCCGCAGCTTGTCGTGCCGATCACCAACGCGCGCTTTGCGCTGAACGCGGCCAATGCTCGCTGGGGCTCGCTCTATGACGCGCTTTTCGGCTCCGATGCGCTGGGCGATCTGCCGACCGGCACCGGCTACGACGCCGCGCGCGGGGCGCGGGTCATCGCCTGGGCGAAGCGCTTTCTGGACGATGCCGTGCCGCTCGACGGCGCCAGTTGGGCCGAGGTGACCGGGATCGAGGCCGGCGCCGACCTCCGCCTTGCGATCACGAGCGGACCGGTCAGCTTGAAGCGACCCGGCCAGTATCTCGGCCATGCCGAACCCGGCGCGTGGCGCTCGGTTCTCTTGCAGAACAATGGCCTGAAGATCGAGATCCTGATCAACCGCGATCACTATATCGGCCGGACCGACCCGGCGGGCATCGCCTCGATCAACCTTGAAGCTGCGGTGTCGGCGATCATGGATTGCGAGGACTCAGTCGCCGCCGTCGATGCCGAGGACAAGGTTCTGGCCTATGGCAACTGGCTCGGCCTGATGAAGGGCGATCTGAAGGAAGATGTCTCGAAGGCGGGCAAGACTCTTACCCGCAAACTCAACGACGATGTCACCTATACCGCGCCGGATGGTGCGCCCTTCACGGTCAAATGCCGAGCGCTGATGCTGGTGCGCAATGTTGGCCACCTGATGACCAGCCCCGCGATCCTCGATGCCGAAGGCCGCGAGATCGGCGAGGGATTGATGGATGCGATGGTGACGGTGCTGATTGCGCTGCACGACCTGCGCAAGACCACGGGGCCGCGCAATTCGGCCACCGGATCGGTCTATGTGGTGAAGCCGAAGATGCACGGACCCGAGGAGGTCGCCTTCACCAATGAGATCTTCGGGCGTGTCGAGACGGCGCTCGGACTGCCGCGCCATACCGTGAAGCTGGGCATCATGGATGAGGAACGGCGCACCTCGGCCAACCTCAAGGAATGCATCCGTGCGGCCAAGCACCGCGTCGCCTTCATCAACACCGGATTCCTCGACCGGACCGGGGACGAGATCCACACCTCGATCGAGGCCGGGCCAATGGTGCGCAAGGGCGAGATGAAGGCGCAGCCCTGGATCTCGGCCTATGAGGATCGCAACGTCGATATCGGCCTTGCCTGCGGTCTCGCCGGCCGGGCGCAGATTGGCAAGGGCATGTGGGCGATGCCGGACCGCATGGCCGACATGCTGCGCGAAAAGATCGCCCATCCCGCGGCCGGCGCCAGTTGCGCCTGGGTGCCGTCGCCCACCGCCGCAACCCTGCATGCCACGCATTACCACCATGTCGATGTCTATGCCCGCCAGAAGGAGCGCATGGCGGAACCCATCGCCGCGCTTGGCGCGTTGCTCACGATCCCTCTTGCCCAGGGCCGGAACTGGTCACCCGAAGAGATTACTGCCGAACTCGACAATAATGCGCAGGGCATCCTCGGCTATGTCGTGCGCTGGGTGGACCAGGGCATCGGTTGTTCGAAGGTGCCCGATATTCATGATGTCGGGCTGATGGAAGATCGCGCGACATTGCGAATTTCGTCGCAGCATATGGCGAATTGGCTGCTTCATGGCGTTTGTACGACAGAGCAGATCGATGCCGCGTTCACCCGGATGGCGGCAAAAGTGGACGCGCAGAATGCCGGTGATCCGCTTTATTCAGCCATGTCCGGCCATGAAGCGACCAGCCTCGCCTATCAGGCGGCGCGGGCGCTCGTTTTCGAGGGGATCGGACAGCCCAACGGCTATACCGAACCGCTGCTGCATGCTTTCCGCCAGCGGGTGAAGGCGCAAGCTTAACGCGGCCTTTTCGTGGGGGGCGGTTTCTGCGGCGTTCAGCTTCTCAGCCCGGGCGCTTCATGCCCGGTGCTGGCCACATATTCGGCATAGCCGCCGCCATAGGTGTGAACGCCATTCGGCGTGATCTCGAGCACCCTGTTCGAGAGCGCACCAAGGAAATGGCGATCATGCGAGACAAAAAGCATCGTGCCTTCGAACTGCGCGAGCGCGGCGACGAGCATCTCTTTCGTGGCCATGTCGAGATGGTTGGTCGGCTCGTCCAGCACGAGCAGGTTGGGCGGATCGAACAGCATGATCGCCATGACCAGTCGGGCCTTCTCCCCTCCGGAAAGAACACGGCAGCGCTTCTCGATATCATCGCCAGAAAAGCCGAAACACCCCGCCAGACTGCGCAATGAGCCCTGCCCGGCCTGCGGAAACGTGTGCTCTAGCATGTCGAAAATGGTCCTGTCGCCATCCAGCACTTCCATGGAATGCTGGGAGAAATAGCCCATCTTCACACCGACGCCGATCTGCACCGCCCCGGCATCCGGCTCTGCCGCTCCGGCGACCAGCTTGAGCAGGGTTGATTTCCCGGCGCCGTTGACGCCCATCACGCACCAGCGTTCCTTGCGGCGGACGTGGAAATCGAGCCCCTCATAAATCACCCGGCTGCCATATTTCTTGTGCACGCCCTTCACGCTGATCACATCGTCACCGGAACGCGGCGCGGGCTGGAAGTCGAACACGATGGTCTGGCGACGGCGGGGCGGCTCCACCTTCTCGATCTTGTCGAGCTTTTTCACCCGGCTCTGCACCTGCGCGGCGTGGCTTGCGCGGGCCTTGAACCGCTCGATGAAGGCGATTTCCTTCGCCAGCATCGCTTTCTGCCGTTCAAACTGCGCCTGCTGCTGCTTCTCAGACATGGCGCGCTGTTCCATGTAGAAGTCGTAATTGCCGGAATACGTGGTCAGCGAACCGGCATCGATCTCGACGATCTTGGTGACAATGCGATTCATGAATTCGCGATCATGCGAGGTCATCATCAGGGCTCCCTCATAGC
>JBGSNN010000087.1:0-2563 GCA_041739655.1 Albidovulum sp.
CGCCCGGCCTTGCCGATCCGCCGGGGCCGCGCCGGGTGTACCGCAAGGGCTGGACCGAACCGGACCGGATGACCGAGGCGCGGGCCCGGGTGCTGTCGGTTCTGGACGACTACGGCGGCGCCGCCTTCACGCTGTCGGAGCTTTCGGCGCTGGCGGGGGTGACGACAAGCGTGGTGAAGGGCCTCGTGAAGCACGGCGCGGTGGCCGAAGAGGATGCCCCGCGCGATCTGCCCTATCCGACGCTCGACCCCGACCTCAGCGGCAAGGTCCTCACCGCCGATCAGGCCGCGGCCGCGGCGCAGCTTTGCGACGCGGTCAAGGGCGGTCGTTACGGCACGACGCTGCTGAAAGGTGTCACCGGATCGGGCAAGACCGAGGTCTATCTCGAAGCGGTCGCAGAGTGCCTGCGGCAGGGCCGTCAGGCGCTGGTGCTCCTGCCGGAAATCGCCCTGACCAGCGAGTTTCTGGACCGCGTCGAGGCACGCTTTGGCGCGCGCGCCGGCGAATGGCATTCGGGCGTGACCCAGACCGAACGCCGCAGGCTCTGGCGCATGGCGGGCAAGGGCCGGATCGGCCTCGTGGTCGGCGCCCGCTCGGCCCTGTTCCTGCCGTTCCGCGACCTTGGCCTGATCGTCGTCGATGAGGAACACGACACCTCCTACAAGCAGGAGGACGGTGTCCTCTACAATGCCCGCGACATGGCGGTGCTGCGCGCCGCCCTTGGCGATGCGCAGGTGGTGCTGGCCTCGGCGACGCCCTGCCTTGAAACCTGGGTCAACGCCGAAAGCGGGAAATACGCCCGGATCGACCTGACCGCGCGCTTTGGCGTGGCCGAACTGCCCGACATGCGCGCCATCGACATGCGGGCAGAGCGGCTGGAGGCGAACCGCTGGATCAGCCCGACCCTGGCCCTTCAGGTGGCCGAGCGGATCAGGCGCGGCGAGCAATCGCTTCTTTTCCTCAACCGCCGCGGCTATGCCCCGGTGACGATCTGCCGCGCCTGCGGTCATCAGATCGGCTGCGACCACTGCGATGCGCGGATGGTCGAACACCGCTTTCTGAAGCGCCTCGTCTGCCACCAGTGCGGCGAGACCAAGCCGATGCCCACGGCCTGCCCGAACTGTCAGGCCGAGGGGCGGCTCGCCCCGGTCGGTCCGGGCGTCGAGCGGCTGGCCGAGGAGGTTGCCGCGCGGTTTCCCGAGGCCCGCCTCGCGGTGCTGTCCTCCGACCTCTTCGCCTCGGCCCGGGCGCTGAAGGAGGCAATCGCGACGATTGCCGAGGGCGGCGCGGATATCATCATCGGCACCCAGATCGTCGCCAAGGGGCACAACTTCCCGCATCTGACGCTGGTCGGGGTGATCGACGCCGATCTTGGCCTGCAAGGGTCGGACCTGCGCGCGGCGGAACGGACGTTTCAGCTTGTCCGGCAGGTATCGGGCCGGGCCGGGCGCAGCGAAAAGCCGGGGGTTGCGCTGATCCAGACGTTTCAGCCCGACCATGCGGTGATCCGCGCCATCCTGTCCGGCGCGGAGGAGGCCTTCTGGCGCGCCGAGGCGGCAGAGCGGCAGGCGGCGGGGATGCCACCTTTCGGCCGTCTCGCGGGGATCGTCCTTTCATCGCCCGACGCCCGGACGGCCTTCGAGTTCGGTCAGGCGCTTGCCCGTTGCGACGCACCTCTCAGCCGGATCGGCGCGCGGGTCTTCGGGCCAGCGCCAGCCCCCGTGGCGCGGGTGCGCGGGCGCCATCGCGTGCGCTTGCTGGTCAAGGCCGACAAGGGCGCACCGCTGCAGGCCGCGCTAGCCGAATGGGTCGGGCAGATCAAGGTGCCGAACAATCTGCGCCTGTCGATCGACATCGACCCGCAGAGTTTCTACTGATCGCTCAGATCAACTGATCATAGGCCTCGGTCGCGATCTGGCGCAGCACGTCGCGCGGAATGTCGCCGGTCACGGCGCAACTCAGATCGCCGTCGATCCAGTAAAAGCTCTGCGTCGCGCCAGTTTCGAGGAAGCGGAACGCGGTCTCATTGCCCTGTGCGCCCGGAACGACATAGAGCGTGACCCGGCGCCCAAGGTCGTCTTCATACATGAAAAGCGCGGCCGGGCCGGTATCTGACGGCAGAAGCCGCCCCCCCATCAGCCGAAAGCCGGAGGCGGCGAAATCGGGCGCCGTGATCGGATGGCCGAGCCGTTTTGACAGCCATTGTGTCAGATGCTGCGCGCGCGCTGCCTCGACCTCGACCGGATGGGCGACCTCGACCACATAGGTCGCATAGGCGGACACCGCATTCCGGGCGAAATGCGCGACCGGCGCCGCACTGCCGTCAAGGCGCGCCAGAACGTATCCACCCGCCCCGCCGACCGCGATGAGGGCAAGGGCCGCGGCGACCCTGAGAAGAGCCGCCATGTGTCGGCGACCCTGACCGCGATCCTCGGTCCGGGCGGCGTCCAGCACCGTGCGCAGCGCGTCGGGCAGGGGCAATTTCAGCACCGGATCGTAAACCGCGCTCAGCGCGTCGTCCTGACGGTCCCAGGCCGCAAGACGCGCCGCGGCGCCCGGATCG
>JBGSNN010000097.1:0-9515 GCA_041739655.1 Albidovulum sp.
GCCGGACCGGCAGCCACCGGCTGCCGCCCTTGCCCAGCGCGCCGCGCGCCACGGTCCATTCCTCGACCTTGCCGCCGCGATAGGTATAGACTGGCAGATCGCGCTCGGCGACCGATACCCGCGCCGAGTAGACCGCCGGCGCGAAGCGTTCCGCGCGCGCGTCCATGCCAACCTCATACCCCTTCGCGGTCCGTTTCCAGACGAAGTTCACCCGGTTGAAGTTCAGGTTCAGCCCCGAGACGGACGGGTTGTAGCCAAGCCAGGCAGGCTGGCTCTCGTCGATCGCCGGAAGATAGGGCAGCGCCCCGGCCCAGACCCGGAACGCGCCACTGACACCCTTCACCCCGGCCGCCGCCAGCGCCCGCGCCATGTCGCCAAGGTCATCGGTATCCAGCGTCGGATCGCCGCCCCCGGCCAGAATCAGGTCGCCCTGCACCTTGCCGCCGGACACCGGCCCCGTCGCGATCAGCCGGGTCGCAAAGCGATAGCCGCCGCCAAGCCGGTCGAGCGCGTAAAGCGACGTGATGACCTTCGCCGTGCTCGCGGGCGGCAGCGCCAGCCCGCCCTGCCGCGCCTCGAAGATCCGGCCGGTCTGGGCGTCGGCAACGACAAAGGCGACCTCACCGCCAAGCTGCGCCGCCGCGATCAGATCGTCCGCGCTCGCCGTGGCTGTGCCCTGAGTCCGCAATGGCCGCATCGGCGGCACCGGTGATCGCAGCGGCGCATCGGCCAACCCAGGAAGCGCAGGAAACGCGCCAACCGCAATCAGCCCCGCCAGAACACCGCGCCGCGTCGGACCTGCCATAGATTCACCTCCCTCGGCACCAAGTCTTGACCCGAAGGGGCGTCCTCGGCAAGTGCGCGCGACGGTTCAGAAGGCAATCACACCGACAAGCGTTGCGGGCCTCACCGGCACCTGTCTGCCATCCGCTCGCAGTCTCACCGCCCCGACGAGTGCCCGCCGCGATGCGCCGGGGATGGCAGCCTCTGCCGCCAGCCGGTCTGCCTCACTCACCCGCGGCACCGCACAGGCGCCTGCCTTTTCCCAGGCCCGTCGCGCCGCAGGCCCCGCCACGGCGTTCGAAATGACGCGGGGCGCGATGTCGTCGCGGGCCACCCTTCCCTCGTGCTGAAGCGTCTTGATCGCCTCCGCGATGATCTCGGCCGACTCCTGGAAGGTGATCCCGGCCACCTGCCGTTCGGCCTTGTCCGCCTTGCCGTCGGTCAGGCATTGCCGGGCACGGAACAGCCAGTCATGGATCATGTAGGCGGGCGCATAGCCCCAAGGCGACAGGCCCTTGAAGACCTGCCCTACCCTTGGGATCGATCCGCCGTCGGTGTACATCATCCGTGGCCGAATGACCTGCCTCTCGCCCTTGGCATCGACGCGCGAGAAGCTGAGCGCCCGAACCGGCGCCGGGACATAGACAAACGCACCATCGCCCTGCGACCCGCCTTCCCCCACCCACATGACGAACAGCGACCCATCGAACCGTCCGACCGGCGCCCTGTCGTAATCGACGTGGCCGCAGCCCGCGACAAGCGCGAGCAGACCGATGGCAGAGGTGACCCGCAAGAGCATCCGAGCCTCCGATGACTGTCACAGGAGCAGCTTGATCAGTCTAGCAGACCTGGGTGCCTCGACCAAGCCAAGGTCAACCAGCTCGCCAGTCACCGCGCGCGCGGATCGCCGAGGATGAGAGATTCACCATCGGCACGTTCAGAAAACACCAGGCCGGCGGCGTCGCCGCAGGCAGCAACGACGCGCATTCGGCCGGCAGCCGGTAGCGCGCATATTCCTCGACCGCGCGGGCCCCGCGCGCCTCAAGCCGGGCGCCGGGCCGGGCAAAGACCCCGACCGGCACATTGCACATGATCCATTCCCAGTTCTGCCAGCGGTGAAACTGCGCCAGATTGTCCGCGCCCATCAGCCAGACGAAGCGCACGCCGGGATAGAGTGCACGCAGCCGCTTCAGCGTCGCGGCGGTGTAGCGCGTGCCAAGCCGCGTCTCCAGATCGCTGATCACCACCCTCGGGTCAGCCATCACCGCCTCGGCCCGCGCGATCCGTTCGGCCATCGGCGCCGGGCCACGCGCCTTCAGCGGATTGCCCGGCGAGACGAGCCACCAGACCCGGGCCAACCCGAACCGCTTCAGCGCCTCGCGCGTGATATGGGCATGGCCTTCATGGGCCGGATCGAACGACCCGCCGAGAAGTCCGATCGCCTGCCCCGGGAAGGCCAGCGGCCAACCGATCCTGTCCACCGCCCTACCGCCCGTATCATTCTCGCCGACCCCAAGCCTAACCATCCCCGCCCCGGCCGCGCAACCGAAAGCGCAGCTTGCCCCCTGTGCAAGACCAACTGATCACCGCGTTGCGCTATCACTGGTCGTCGCGGCTGTGCCGTTCCTCGGGCGGCTTCGGCGGTGGGTCGATCCGCCAGAAGTTGCCTACCTCGTGCACCAGCCCCCGCTCAGGGCTTCCGGGCAAGGCGTCGGTGCGCAGCAGCGTGGCAATATCGGCGACCACGCGCGGGTTGCTTTGGAAATAGGCATGCGAGGACTTGTGCTCGACACCGCTCACGTCGATGAAATGCACGTTGCCGACCCCCGCAAAGATCAGCCGGTCGTTGTCGGTCAACTCGTCAGGTGACAGCCGGCCAAAGCGCGTGCCCGACATCAGCGCCTGCGCAACTGCCAGTGCCCCGTCGCGGGGGTTCATGTAGACCGTGATGGCCTTGAAGCCCAAGCCGAAATGCTCCGCCAGAAGCCTCTGCCGCACGATCGCGATATCGAGATCCGGCGCGGCAAGGATCAGATTGTCCACCTTCAGCGTCGTGCGCGGATCTCGCCCCGACGCGATCGCCGCGATCACCATCTCCCGCAGCGCACTGGTCACCACATCGGTGCCCCGGCTGTGCGCCACGATCTGAATATCCTGCAACCCGTCCACTTCGGCCAGAAGCCGCAGCGTCTCCTTCAGGTGAAAGATCGCGAACTCGCCACTTTCGCCATCCTTGAAATAGCCGAACGGTGCCGGGTTGCCCGCCGGCCAGGAAAAGGCGATCGGCAAGGCATACCGGCCCGCCTCGTCCCAAAGCCTGGCCGTCGAGGTGATCGAGTCGCCAAATCCGTTGTGGAACCCGTGCACCATCACCATCACGTCATGCTGGCGGCGCGCCCGCAACGCCATGGCCACGCTGGCCTTGAACGCCTCGCCCGCAGCCCGATAGGCGCTCAGCGCCTCCGGGTCCGGGGTGGCGAATCCGCCATGGCGGACAAACGGCACCGGCGTTTCGGGAAACCGCACCATTTCGTGCACCGTGCCGGTCCGCGAAGCCGTCAACGCCGATGTGTCCGTGCCCGCACCAACCTCGACCGATCCAAACGCCATCGAGGAACTACGTCCGTGCAGATATCTTGCGGCATCAGGCATCGCCTTGACGGGTTCGGGACTGCGATCGGTCACGAAAAAGACCAACTGGCCATCGGCCGACACCGGCGCGGAGCCGCTATCCGTGACGATCCCGCCGCGCCCGATCACACTGCAGGCTGACAGCAGCACCATTACCGTCGACACCGTGAACAACTCGCGCAGCTTCAAACCCAACCGATCCGCGCCTCCCGTTCCGGCCATCCTGTGCGGCACGCCAGGGTGCAAGGCGATCCTGACCGATCCTCTGACTTGCAGCAAGTGCGCTGACCGAGGCGATAGCACTCTACCGCGCCATCGGCTGGACCGAGATTTCGGCCTACAACGCCGAACCCTATGCGCACCAATGGTTCGAAAAGCGACTCTGACCCGCCCCGCGACTCAGCCGTCGTGCTCGACCTTGGGCAGCTTGTGGGCGATGCCCTTGTGGCAGTCGATGCAGGTCGAGCCGCCGCTCAGGTCAGTGCCCATCGCCACCGGCTCCATCTTCTCGCGCGCCCGCTGGCGCTGATGCTCGAAGTCCATTGCTTCGAAGCTGTGGCAGTTGCGGCATTCGCGAGAATCAGTCTTCTTCATCGCCGCCCAGACGTGATTGGCAAGTTTCTCGCGCTTGGCCTCGAATTTCTCCGGCGTGTTGATGCTGCCGCGCAGCTTGTGGAAGATCTCGTTCGACGCCTGGATCTTGCGGATCAGCTTCGGCGTCCAGGCATGCGGCACATGGCAGTCCGAACAGATCGCGCGCACGCCCGCGGGGTTCTTGTAGTGGATCGAGGTCTTGTATTCCTCATAGACCGTGTCGCGCATCTCGTGGCACGAGATGCAGAACTCCAGCGTGTTGGTCGCTTCCATCGCGGTGTTGAAGCCGCCCCAGAAGATGATCCCGGCCACACCACCGGCCACGAAAAGAACGCCCTGCCCGATCAGCACGCTCGGTCGCGTGAACCAGTGCCACGCCCGTTTGATGAAACCCGCCATTCTTCTTGTCCCGTTAACGTTTCCTTCCCGCCGGGATGCCCCGGCGGGTCTCTCTGTCGTCTTGCTCTGGCCCGGATCTATTCCTTGGGCAGCGTCGCCAGATAGGCGAACACGTCAGCCGTCACCTTGGGGTCGATCGCCCTCAGTGCCGGCATCGCCTCACCAGGCTGGCCGTTGAAGAGCTTGTGCAAGACCTCCTGCGGGTTATCCACCAGCGAGCCGAGCGGCGGCATTTCCTTCGGCAGCTTGCCCTCGGCGCCATGGCATCCCGCGCAGACGGTGTTGAAGACCTGCTTGCCGACCTCCGCGTCACCCTTCGGGGCCTTGGTCTCAAGATCGACGAGCGGCGCCAGATCGATCGGACCGCTGACAACGAAGTTGGCGAGGTCCATCAGATCGGCATCCGAAAGCTTGTCGCCGTAGCCATGTTCCGGCGCCTTCAAGAGCGCCACCACGGCGGCCGGATCGCCCCCGAACATGCCGTTGATGCCCTTGATGCCGGTCGCGTGGCTGCCGGACTTGTAGGCGCCGTCCGCGCCAAGCCCATCCCAGCCGTGGCATTCCTTGCAGCGCCAGTTCGAAGCCGGGTCGGCCGCATATTTTTCGTTCGCGGCCGGATAGAGCGGGTGGGATTCCGTCGGCGCCTCGGCCTTCACCACCTTGTACCACTTGTCATAAAGCTTGCCGCCGCGGGCGACCGAGCCTTGATCGACCTCAGCCGCGGCGATGCTGGCCGTCATCAGCCCGCCGATCGCGACGGCCACGCCGACCCCGATCCGCAGTTTCCTTGCCATGGTGGACATGTTTCGATCCCTCCTTTGACGATTCAGATATCAGGCGCGCAGTTTCCGCGTCCACCCAAGCACAACGCCAGATCACACGCAATCGCCATGACATGGATCAAGATACCAATATTTTCAGAATGATCGGTCGGACGGCTGCAGCAATCCAGCCACCGGGTCGCGATACGTTGCCCTCGCCGGGCTATTCGGCTAGAGGACCGGCAATCCCTCTGCGGCACAAAGGCTCCCGTCATGGCTACCTACAAATACGTCTACCACATGGATGGCGTCTCCAAGACCTATCCCGGCGGCAAGAAATGCTTTGAGAACATCCACCTGAACTTCCTGCCCGGCGTCAAGATCGGCGTCGTCGGCGTCAACGGCGCGGGCAAGTCCACGCTTCTGAAGATCATGGCCGGCATCGACACCGATTTCAAAGGCGAGGCCTGGGCCGCCAAGGGCGCCAAGGTCGGCTACCTCGCGCAGGAACCGCAGCTTGATCCCGCGCTCGACGTCAAGGGCAACGTCATGCTCGGCGTCGCCAAGCAGACCGCGATCCTCGAGCGCTACAACGAGCTTGCCATGAACTACTCGGACGAGACGGCGGACGAGATGGCTGCCCTGCAGGATCAGATCGACGCCGAAAACCTGTGGGAGCTGGAGGCGACCGTCGGCGTCGCGATGGATGCGCTGCGCTGCCCGCCCGATGATGCCGACGTGACCACGCTTTCGGGCGGCGAACGCCGCCGCGTCGCGCTCTGCAAGCTTCTCCTTGAGGCGCCCGACATGCTGCTTCTGGACGAACCGACCAACCACCTCGATGCCGAATCCATCGCCTGGTTGCAAAAGCACCTGATCGCTTACAAGGGCACCATCCTGATCGTCACCCACGACCGCTATTTCCTCGACGACATCACCGGCTGGATCCTCGAACTCGACCGCGGCCGCGGCATTCCCTACGAAGGCAACTACTCCGCCTGGCTCGAACAGAAGGCCAAGCGCCTCGCGCAGGAGGCGCGCGAGGACAAGTCCAAGCAGAAGGTGCTGGAGAAGGAACTCGAATGGATCCGCGCCGGGGCCAAGGCCCGTCAGGCCAAATCCAAGGCCCGAATTTCCAAATACAACGAGATGGCCGGCCAGACGGTGCGCGAGCGCGCCTCGGTCAGCCAGATCATCATCCCGAACGGCGAACGCCTCGGGCAAAAGGTGATCGAAGTGGTCGGCCTGAAGAAGCACATGGGCGACAAGCTCTTGATCGAGGACCTGAGCTTTACCGTCCCGCCCGGCGCCATCGTCGGCGTCATCGGCCCGAACGGGGCGGGCAAGTCCACCCTCTTCCGCATGATCACCGGGGCCGAGCAACCCGATGCGGGAACCATCACCCTCGGCCCCACGGTGCAACTTGCCTACGTCGATCAGTCACGCGACGCGCTCGACCCCGACAAGACCGCGTGGGAGGAAATCTCCGGCGGTGCCGAGGTCATCCACCTTGGCGACTACGACATGAACTCCCGCGTCTATGCCGGGGCCTTCAACTTCAAGGGCACCGACCAGCAGAAGAAGGTGGGGCTTCTCTCCGGCGGCGAACGCAACCGCGTCCACATGGCGAAACTCCTGCGCTCCGGCGGCAACGTCCTTCTCCTCGACGAACCGACCAACGATCTCGACGTGGAGACGCTGCAGGCGCTCGAAGCCGCGATCGAGGATTTCGCCGGCTGCGCCATCATCATCAGCCACGACCGGTTTTTCCTCGACCGGCTCTGCACCCATATCCTGGCCTTCGAGGGCGACGCCCATGTCGAATGGTTCGAAGGCAACTTCGAGGCCTATGAGGAAGACAAGGTGCGCCGCCTCGGCCCGGATTCGATCGAACCGAAGCGGGTGAAGTACAAGCGGTTTACGCGGTGAGGGATGGTCAAGTTCGTTCTGTTTTTTGCCTCCAAGGGACTCGCTCTTTCATGCGGTGCTGGGATTCTCTCAATGCCATGGCTCATCGGGACGCTGGCACTGGATTACGTCTCCGCGATTTTCAATGAGAGCGATAAGGCCCCGGATGGCGACTTTAGGAAGCTGTCAGGAGGCGAATTCGACGCAAGCGAGATGAACATTAAGATGGCGACGTTGAAGAAGCTCATAGCCTCAGCCATCTTCTTCGGGCTTGGATATTTGGCACTGTACCTCGGGTGGGCGTAAAGCAATCAAAGCAAGAGTAGGGTGCGCCGCCTCGGCCCGGATTCGATCGAACCGAAGCGGGTCAAGTACAAGCGGTTTGCGAGGTGAGGGGTATCAGGAATGTTCAAGACAGGTATCGCCGCGCTCCTTGTCATCGCGGCAACGGCAGGTCAGGCGATCTGCGGCGTTGAATTCGACCAAATGCCGGTCGGATGCAGTTGGGCCACCAAATACACCAACGGCAACTTCTGGCGTGAAACCTACACGGGGCGCAAAGGCGGCTTCTTCGTCACCGAAACCGTCGACGCGAAGACCGGAGATTTCATCAGCCGCAAGAAATTCAACGCCGCGGGCCTGATGGTCGAGCGTGTCTGGGACGGCAAGAAATGGGAAAGGTTCAACCCCTACAGTTGCTTCGACGTGGTTGGGTCGTGTGAATACACCTACACGAACGGCGATGGCGCCGCGCAGACCATCGTGAACAGCGCCCGGAAATCCGGCAAGGGCTACACCGTCAAGGCCCGCGTGAAGGGGGGCGAAAAATTCCCTGACGAACATTTCGACCTCGGCCCCTTCGGCCTGATGGTGTCCAACCGGTCGGCCAATTACTCCGCGGCAACGGGCGGGTTCAAAGGCTGCGGCCTCGAGAGCTCATAGCTTCCGCAAGCCGTAGGGTCGGACCCGGCATTGGAGTCGCTCCCGGAGCCGCATCACGTTAAGCGGCAGAAGAAGCGTGTGCAGCACCAGCACCGGCCAGAGCGCGTCGAGCGCTCCGTAAGCAATGAAAAGAAGGTTCGAGGCGATGGCGAGCAGGCGCAATTGCACCGGCTTTCTGGCGTAGAAGGCCAGGATGACAAAACCGCCCGCAAGGACGCCGATGAAATCCACCAAAGTCAAAATGCCGTCTCCGAAATATGGCACGAAGCATACGCCCGGAGGCGCGCCCGTTCAAACCGCCAATGCGTCGGGTCGGGAATACCCGACCTTCGCCGTCGGTGCGCTGTAGCTACGACAAAACTACGGGTCAGGGACGGATGCACGACGCAGAAACCACGCCGCTTTCCGGTATTCCCGACCTGCGCGGGGGTCGGTGATCTGCTACCGTGGGGCCATTGAAAGAGACATTTCGCAAGGGTCCGAAGCGGGACCGGCCGACGTCCGAACGCAGAGCGGCTCCGCCCATCGCACGGCTGTTCACAGCGCCGCCAGAGGTCTGAAATATCTCTGGTCCAACGCAGCGCGGGCCCCATGTCTGTCCTGAACGAAGGAGAGAGCCATGCCAGGTAAATCCGCTCAAGTAACTGTTCCCAAAGAAAAACCGGGTGAACGTCGGGTCGTGGTTCCGCCTGCCAGGTGGGTCTTCGACGACTGGGCGGCGATCTGAGGGCCGCGAAAAGGAAAGGGCGCGTGCCCCCCGGCCGCGCCCTTCATCTGCAAAGTCTTCGGCAGACTGATCTATCAGATCAGAACCGAGTTGCCGCCCATCTTGCCGCGGCTCGACACGAAGGCGAGCGGCACCACGCGACGCTCGGTCGCGTTGCGGGACGAGGTGAAACCAGAGCGCGAAGCCCCAGCGATGTGGCTCAGGGCATTGGCGCGGCCAAGACGGGCTTTTTCAACGAGATCGGTCATTTCATGGGCCTCCGGTGAGAGTGGATGGTGGCGGAAATACGGCTCAACTCGCTACTTGTGCCTATATTTGAGCGCAGAAACGTCGGAAGAATGGCCGCTTTGCGCCAGAAACCCGCCTGAATAGCGCCAAATGTTTGTCAACCTATGGTTGTGGTTAACGGTATCCTGCATCAACAGGTTGATCGTTGCCGAACCGGAACCAGTTCGCTGTGCACGCCCAGAAACAACTTTGAGGCGATTCTGTGTGCAGAGAATCACCCTAGTTGAGAAACGGTGAACCGAGCGCCCGGTTAACGGCCAATCACCGCGGCCACGGTCCGCGCAAAAGCCGCTGCGATCCGGTCGCGGTCGCGGTGGCGGCCCGCCGTCACCACATGCGCACCGCCGACCCAGACCTCTGAAACACCGACATCGCGACCGAACACCCACCGGTCGAGAACCCGGTCGCCGCCCGGCGGAAGCGCGAGCGGATCCCTGAGCGCGACCAGATCCGCAGGCGCCCCGATCCGCAGCGCCGGTTCG
>JBGSNN010000139.1:0-2221 GCA_041739655.1 Albidovulum sp.
TGTCTCGTCCGCGCGACATCCCGCGCGGCCTTCATGGGCGTAGAGGCGCCGTCGGAGGGGACGCCCCTTCACCCCCTTTCGGGGCCGGAACGCATGTGGAGGAGGACGGGGGGCGGCTGATTTGGCTCTCGCGATGCAAAGGCGGCTCTGCCGCCGGCGGAAATCAGTCGCCCCCCGTCCTTGAAGGGGCGGCCCCTTTGACGGCCGCCTGCCCATCTCTTGAAGGCCGCTCGGGGGACGGGTGGATGAGATTTACCCGGGAAGAGGCGAAGGCGACGGTCCACAGCCACGACCCGAATACATGACCCCCTGTCCCGCTGTCCCCGACCGCCCCTTGCGCGATGTGGCTCAGACCAACAGGCAATGCCGATCCTCGGGCCCGATCTGACGCGCCAAATGCTGGCGCAGCGCGTCCTTGCCGTTCGCCCGGAGATCATCGTTGAAATCCCCGAGCCGCGGTTCCAGCACACGCACGGTAATCCCGACTTCGGTGGCTCTGGCGCTCAACCTATCTGCCGCGCGTTGCCCGGCCGGATCGCGGTCGATGGCGATGTAGAGGCGCTGCAGCCCCTCCGGCAGCAGGACGGCCCCGAGGTGACCAGACGAGAGCGCCGCCCAGACGGGAAGGCCCGGCACTGCCTCGACCAGGGACAGCATGGTCTCGATGCCCTCGCCGACCACAAGGATTTCCTCATGTGGGGTCAACCGGACGGCATTGCCGAGAAGGTGACCCATGGCACGCCGCTGCGTCTCGACGGCCGCCTTCCCCTGTCCGTCAGGCGCCAGCCAGGTCCGATGCACACCCTGCAAGCCCCCTGCCCCATCGGTGACCACAGCGATCAGCGCTGGTCTGGGGATGCTCCGGGTCTGGCACTCATCCCGATGCCAGCACTTCGGGTGGAAGCGCAGCGCGTCGCTCACACCGCCTTGGGTGATGCCCCGGGCGCGGAGGTAGGTGTCGGCAAGCGTGCCCGCGACCGGCACCGAGGCTGCGAATAGCTGCGCCGCCGCCGTTGGCGTGTCACCGGCGGCCTTGGCCTTCCTCGGCACTGGCGCATCCGGGAGGACCGGCTGCGGACGGCCAAGATGCGCCCGGGCCTCGGCCAGAAGTTCGGGAAAGCGGGAGATCCCAGTTCGCTCGCGGATGATGTCGAGAAGATCACCATGCCCGCCCGTAGCGCCGTCGGTGAACTTGCCGGCAGCACCCGGCCCCAATGCAGGCCCGGTCAGCCGCACGAAGAGCGAGCGACCGGGGTTGTTCTGCAGATCGCCCACAATCCAGTAGGACCCTTCCCGCCGTCCAGCGGGAAGGTACGCGCGACACACGCCTTCGGCATTCTCCGTCAGAGCGCGGATCACATCTTCGGTCTCGGAATTCATGGGTCAACAACCTCCGCGTGCATGTAGTCCCGTCACAGGACACCGTGCAAGCAGACGATCCAGCACGGCGATGCCGCTCGCATCCGTCGGGCAGAACAGGCGCAGCTTCCAGCTGATGATCTCCGAGAAGAAGCCATCGGCCTTGAGCCGCTCCTTCGCGGCTTCGGTGAAACCAGAGAGCTCGATCCGGTTCACGCCCATGACGCGCGACCGGTGCAACTCCATTCCCTCGGCCAGCCGCACGATCGTCTTGCCCTCCAGAACGAGGGCATGGACCTGCGCCGCCGAAAGCTTCGGAGCGTCGTCGGCGAGCGTGGTCGCGACCCATGCGGGCGAGACCCGGCGGCCGATGATGCGCTGACCGTCATCGGTCTGCAGCCGGTAGACGCGGGTTTCGTCCTGGGGGAGCTGCTTCCAGATTGGCAGCAACAGGCCAGCCACGATGTGCAGCGTGGCCTCCGAGAACTTGGGCACCTCGGCCAGTTCCGCGGTCCAGGCGGCGGCGAAGGCTGCGCGGTCGGCTTCCAGCCAATGCGTATCGTCCATGATCTTCGCCGGGATCGTACTGGCCTCGGTGGGGCGGATGAGGCGCAGTCGGGGCTCGATGGTGCCGTCATCGAGCATCAAGCTGGTCGCGGGCACCTGCACAGCGGCACGGCCCGAGCGGCTGTTGACCATAAGCCGTGCCTTTGGGTCATCCAGCCAGTCGAGCGCGTCCGCGAGCGCGGTCGGCGTGTTGCGCCGCTTTTCCGCGATGGTCAGGAGCTGGGTCTCCGCGCCGGACCCGGGATGGGTGTAGATCACCCGGGCGTCGGTGACGCAGAAGCTTTCTGCGCGCAGC
>JBGSNN010000173.1:0-2632 GCA_041739655.1 Albidovulum sp.
GAGCGACAGCGACCACCATGCAAGGGCCCAAAGCCCGAGGAAGGGCATCAGGCTGAGCCCAAGTTCAAGCGCCGACCGTGCAGGATCTGGGTCGCGGTAGCGTGCAAGCACCCGTACCCAGTCCTGCGCGGCCCGCACAGACGGGGCCGAGCCCGTTGCAGGCGTGGTTGCGGTCATGGCAAGTGGTCCTCTCGGGTTGGCGAAAGCCGCCGAAGGCCCCCGGATGTCTTGTCGCACGGCCGTGCCGTCGAATCGCAGGACACTACCATGGCGCAGTGGCCCCGTGCGGTCGAGCCACGTTCGCGGCACTGCGGCATCTGGTCAGCGCACCTTCAGCGTAGCCAGTCCTATCAACGCCAGGATCAGCGAAATGATCCAGAAGCGGATGACGATCTGCGGCTCGGCCCAGCCCTTCTTCTCGAAATGGTGATGGATCGGCGCCATCAGGAAGACGCGCTTGCCGGTGCGCTTGAAGTAGGCCACCTGAATGATGACGCTCAGCGCCTCGACCACGAAAAGCCCGCCGACGATGGCCAGAACGATCTCATGCTTGGTGGCCACCGCAATCGCACCGAGCGCGCCGCCGAGCGCCAGCGACCCGGTGTCGCCCATGAAGACGGCGGCGGGCGGCGCATTGTACCACAGGAACCCCAGCCCGCCGCCGATCAGGGCTGCGGTGAAGACAAGGATCTCGCCGGTTCCCGGCACATAGTGCAGGCCGAGATAATCCGCGAAGTTGGTGTTGCCGACAAAATAGGCGATGATCCCGAATGTCGCGGCCGCGATCATCACCGGCATGATCGCCAGCCCGTCGAGCCCGTCGGTCAGGTTCACCGCATTGGCCGCGCCGACGATCACGATCATCGCGAAAGGCACGAAGAAGACGCCCATGTTGATCAGGACGTTCTTGAAGACCGGCAGCGCGAGCTGGCCACTCAGGCCCGCCGGATGCACATGGGCCGCAGCCGCGGCCGCGATCGCCGCGATCAGGAGGCCAAGGAGCATCCGCACCCGGGACGAGACGCCGCGCGAGGTCTGCTTGGTGACCTTGGCATAGTCGTCGGCAAACCCGATGAGGCCGAAACCATAGGTCACGAAGAGCAGGAGCCAGATATAGGGGCCGTCGAGCCGCGCCCAGAGCAGCGTCGAGAACAGCAGCGCCGAGAGGATGAGAAGCCCGCCCATGGTCGGCGTGCCGGCCTTGGAAAAATGCGACTGCGGCCCGTCATCGCGGATCGGCTGGCCCTTTTTCTGCTTGCGCCTGAGCAGGGCGATCAACGGCTGGCCGAAGAGGAAGCCGAAGAGAAGCGCCGTGAAGAAGGCGGCCCCGGCGCGGAAGGTGATGTAGCGGAACAGGTTGAAAACGTCACCGCCTTCGGCCAGGCCCGATAACCAGTAAAGCATCTACTCTGTCCCCTTCGAGGCGCCCGCGCCCGGTTGCCCGAGTTTCTTCAGCGCGTCAACAACCAGACTGACCTTGGAGCCCTTGGAGCCCTTGATCAGCACGATGTCGCCTGCGTCGGCGATATGGTGGGCTTCGGTCGCGAGGTCCGCCGCGGTCGCATACCAGCCGCCGCGCTTGCGCTCGGGAAGCGCCAGCCACAGCGCGCGCATCCGGGAGCCGACGCAATGGACCAGATGAATCCGCGGCATCGCGGGGTGATCGGCGATGGCGGTGTGAAGCCTGGCCTCGTCCGGGCCAAGTTCCAGCATGTCGCCGAGAACCGCAATCCGGCGGCCCTCCAGAATCCGCCCCACCCCATGGCGCGGTTCTGCGGCACCGAGGACTTCGAGCGCGGCAGCCATCGAGGCGGGATTGGCGTTGAAGGCGTCGTCGAGAATATCGAAGCTCATCGCCTCGTCCACGATGTCGAGGTGGATCCTTTCGCGCGCGCCGCGGCCTGAGGGCGGCGACCAGTGACCGAGATCGCAGGCGGCAACCGCGGCATCGACACCAAGCGCATCGGCCACGGCGAGGACGCCGAGCGCGTTCATCGCGAAATGACGGCCCGCGGTCTGCACCTTGAAGAGGAAGGGCGCGCCCTTGCGCAAAGCTTTCACAATGGTGCGGTCGGCGGTCAGCGTGATCTCTTCGGCGCGATAGTCGTCGTCCGCCCCGGTGCCGAAGGTCAGGACCGTCGCCGCAGCCTTGCGCGCCGCGTCGCGCAGAATGGACGAGGTTTCAAGGCCCGACGGCACGACGGCGGTTCCGCCCTGCTCCAGCCCGTCGAAGATCGCGGCCTTTTCGCGGGCGATGCCCTCGATATTCGCGAAGGCTTCGAGATGCGCCGGCGCGACGGTGGTGATCATCGCGACATGGGGCCGGGCAAGACGCGCCAGCGGCGCGATCTCGCCGGGGTGGTTCATGCCAATCTCGATCACCGCATAGTCAGCGTCCTCGGGCAGGCGCGCCAGCGTGATCGGCACACCCCAGTGGTTGTTGAAACTCGCCTCGGCGGCATGGACCTTGCCCTGTCCGGCAAGGACAGCGCGCAGCATCTCCTTGGTCGAAGTCTTGCCGACCGACCCGGTGACGGCGATCACCTGCGCCCGCGTCCGCGCCCGCCCGGCGGCACCAAGCGCCGTCAGCGCGGCAAGCACGTCAGGCACAATCAGGAGCGGATCGGCCTCG
>JBGSNN010000189.1:0-2522 GCA_041739655.1 Albidovulum sp.
GCTGGCCTGGCTCGACCTTGCGAGCGCGACCGGCTCGACCGGCATCCTCGGCGTCGGCGCAATTGCTGCCGACCGCGACGCGATGACGGCAGCGCGGGCAGTGATCTCGGACTATATCGCCGCCAATTATCGCGTCGCGGACTTCGCGCCCCGCGCCATATTGAGCGCCGTGCCCGAGACCATTGCCCGCAGCGGCGGTGTCGTCGCGCTTCCCGCGACGCTGCCGCCTGGCTCCGACATCTTCGACCAGAACCCATTGCCGCTACTGGTGCTCGGTTTTGAAGAACAAGGCATAGAAGAAACCGATCTGCCGCTGATCGCCTACGGCGACATGCTGTTTGACAGCCCCGAGATCTTCGGCGGTCCGGCGCGCGAGATCGGCATCGCCTGCTCCACCTGCCACAACCGCTCGGACATCAACCAGCGCCTGTTCATCCCTGGCGCCAGCCACCAGCCCGGTGCGGTGGATGTGGACGGCGCCTTCTTCAACCCGCTGTTCAACGACCGCCGCGCCGATCCGATCGACATCCCCAGCCTGCGCGGTCTCCGTTTCACCGGCCCCTATGGCCGGGACGGCCGCTTCGCCAGTCTTCGCGACTTTACCCGCAATGTGATCGTCAACGAATTCGCCGGCCCCGAGCCGACGCCCTTCATCCTGGACGCCATCGTCGCCTACATGACCGAGTTCGATTTCCTGCCGAACGCGATGCTCACCGGTGATGGCCGCCTGACCGAGGCCGCGCCCGAGGCGGCACGGCGGGGCGAGGCTATCTTCAACCGGCCCTTCGCGGGGCTAGGCGGCCAGTCCTGCGCCAGCTGCCACGTGCCGAGCGGCAATTTCCTCGATCGTCGGGCGCATGACATCGGATCGGTCACGGAGGCCTATGAAGGGTCGCGCGGCGGAGCGCTCGACACGCCGACCCTGCTCGGGACCGTCTACACCGCGCCCTATTTCCACGACGGCGCGCTGCCGACGCTGGCCACCGTGGTGAACTGGTTCGACACGACCAAGAGCCTTGGCCTCGGCGAGGCCGAGCGCGCCGACCTGACCGCCTACCTCGAAGCCGTCGGCGGGGCGGATGAGCCCTACGAGGCCTTCGACGCCGAGAACACGCCGTTCCGGCTGGCCTTCTCGGAGCTGACAACCTTCGCCTCGACCCTCGACGTGCTGCTGCCACGCCGGGACGCCCAGCACATCCTGCTCCTGACCGACACCGTCGCAGCAGATCTCGCGGCGGATGCCGGCACTATGGCGAACCTTGCCGCGCGCCCCGAGATCTATTCCCTCGCCGAACGTCTGGCTGCAGTCGGCGCAGCGGTGCGCGCGAACGAATGGGGAGCGGCAGAGGCAAGCTGGGCCGCATTCCAGTCCGAGGCGCAGGCTATCGAAGAAAGGGCGTTCTGATGACCTTCGTGCTGACCCGCCGCCATGTGCTGGCCCTGTCCGGCGCAGGTCTCGCCGCCCTCGCGGCGCCGGTCCGCGCACAGTCTGCCCCGTTGCGGTTGGCCTTCATTCCGCAGGAGAACCCCGAAAAGCTTCTGGGCGACATCGGGGCCATCACCGGCTGGCTGTCGCAGGAGATCGGCGTGCCGGTCGAAGGTTTCGTGACCATCGATCACGCCGCCGCCGTCGAGGCGCTGCGCAACGGCGATGCGGACATCTCCTTCATGGGAGCGCTGCCCTTCGTTCTGGCCGAGGCGCAGATCGGTGCGGTGCCGCTCTTGTCCGAAGTCTATCGCGACGCCCCCACCTACACTGGAAGGGTCTTCGTGCGTCGCGACAGCGGCATCGCCACGCTGGCCGATCTGCGCGGCCGCGATATCGCCTTTGCCGATCCGATATCGGAGTCAGGCTATCTCTACCCGCTGGCCGAATTCGAGCGCGCGGGACTGATCGCTGGACCCGCGGAGTCGGAAGCCTTCTTCGGTCGGGTGTTCTTCGCGGGCGGCTATCAGCAGGCGATGCAGGCGATGGCCGAGGGTCTGGTAGATGCCGCGGGCGCCAGCCAGTATGCCGATCTCCTCCTCGCGCCGGACCAACAGTCCCAGGTCACCTGGATCGCCGAGAGCGAGCCGATCCCGAGTCACCTGGTGATTGCCCGCCCCGGGCTGGACCGCCAGGTGCAGGAAAGCTTCGTGACCGCCATGCTGCGGCTCAACGAGCCCGAGCATCGCGCCATGCTGCGACATCTCTACGGCCCGGACGGCTATGTCCCGGCCGATGCGGCCGCCTTCGACGGTGTGCGGGCGCTCGCCCGCCGCTACGGGCTCCTTCAATGATCCCGGTCGTCCACATCGAAGAGCTTTGCTTTTCCCATGTCGTCTCGGGCCTGCCGACGCTGGAGCAGGTGTCGCTGTCCATTCGGCCGGGCGAGGCGGTGGCGCTGATTGGGCCCTCGGGGGCGGGCAAGACGACACTCCTGGCGCTGCTCGATGGTCGTCTGAGGGCCTGGCGCGGCCGCGTGTCGGTGCTGGGCGACGCGCTCGATCCGGACCGTGCGCCGCCGCGCGCGCGCCGGGCT
>JBGSNN010000212.1:0-3811 GCA_041739655.1 Albidovulum sp.
CGCCCGGCCTCCGCCCTCGCCTTCCAGAAGCTGCCGCGCGCGTCCCAGCCGAAACCGATGCTGAGCGCGCCCGTGTCGTCGCGGATGCCAAGGTGATGCGGCCAGGACAGATCGCCGTTGGCCAGCGCCGCATCCCGCGACAGGATCAGCCGGTGCGGATCGCAGGTCGCGTGGCCGGGACGGTAGCGGTAGCCGTGGATGAGGATCACGACCGGCTCCCGTTCAGGCAGATCGGCGAAGCTGCGTTCGACCGAGTCGCCGGATCCGTCCGACCGCCACTCGCATCCCTGAACCGTGATCGAAAGATGTGGCATGGTCGCGCGGCCTGGCACCAGATTTTGTGGCTATACCCTGGTTGCTCCCTACAGACCTTCCGTGACGCCCATGCGACGATGTCACGAAAAGGCGCCGCCGCAACAAAGGTTGACGCCGCGACCGCGTGGGCGTATGCCGCCAGCCGTGGCGATTTGTTTACCGGATTGCGGGCCACGTTAAACATGCCGCTAAAGAGGTTGGTGGATGCAGGAAGTGACCTCACCCCCGCCCGTTCCGGTGGGGGTTTTTTTGTCTCGGAGGGACTGCAATGGCAGATTGGAAGACGCGCACGAAACTGGTGCATGCGGGGGCCCGGCGGAGCCAGTATGGCGAGATGTCCGAGGCGATCTTCCTCACTCAGGGCTTCGTCTATGACAGTGCCGAGGCGGCCGAGGCGCGGTTCATCGAGGCGGGACCGGACGAGTTCATTTATGCCCGCTACGGCAACCCCACCGTGCGCATGTTCGAGGAGCGTATCGCCGCCATCGAGGGCACCGAGGACGCATTTGCCACCGCCTCGGGCATGGCCGCGGTGAACGGCGCGCTGACCTCGATGCTGAAGGCGGGCGATCATGTCGTCGCGGCGCGGGCGCTCTTCGGCTCATGTCTCTACGTTCTTGAAATCCTTGGTCGCTTCGGCGTCGAGGTGACGCTCGTCGATGGCACCGACCTTTCCCAGTGGCGGGCGGCGGTGCGGGCGGGGACCAAGGCGGTCTTTCTGGAAAGCGTGTCGAACCCGACGCTTGAGGTCATCGACGTGAAGGGGGTGGCCGAAATCGCCCATGCCGTGGGCGCAACGGTGATCGTGGACAACGTCTTTGCCACGCCGACCTTCTCCAAGGCGGTGGAACTCGGCGCCGATGTCATCGTCTATTCCGCGACCAAGCATATCGACGGCGGCGGGCGCTGCCTTGGCGGCGTCATCTGCGGCACGACGCACTATATCCGCAAGGTGCTGGAGCCCTACCTCAAGCACACCGGCGCGGCGATGAGTCCGTTCAACGCCTGGGTGATGCTGAAGGGGCTGGAGACGCTCGATCTCAGGGTCCGGGCGCAGGCGGCGAGCGCGCAGAATCTGGCCGCGGCGCTTGAGGGCCACCCGAAGCTGGCCCGCGTGATCTATCCGGGGCTCGAGGGGCATCCGCAGCACCGGATCGCGATGGAGCAGATGGGGGCCGGCGGCACCGTCGTCACGCTGGAGGTCGCGGGCGGCCAGGAGGCTGCGTTCCGCTTTCTCAACGCCTTGGACATCGTCAAGATTTCCAACAATCTCGGCGATGCGAAGTCGATCATCACCCACCCGGCGACGACGACGCATCAGCGACTTCCGGCCGATCAGAAGGTGCTTCTCGGCATCACGCCGGGCCTCGTCCGGCTGTCGCTCGGCATCGAGGATGGCGATGACCTTCTGGCCGATGTGATGCAGGCGCTGGCGGCAATATAAGACCGGCAGGACTGATCCGGTGTCGCGTTTGCGTCGTATATGATCGTGTAGAGTTGGACAAAAGCTCTGCCCACACCACATACTCCGCAATGCCAACAGGGTCCGGGAGGGCGCGCGATGAATTTCATAAAGAAGATTGGCGGTGCTCCCGGTGCCAAGGATGCCGAAGAGGCGCTTTCGGTGCTGCGGGCCTGGGCGGCCGAGGCCGATCCGGTGGAAATCGCGCGGCTCGACCCCGCGATCTCGCGCCTGCTGCCGGGTGGCAAGGTATCGAATTATCCTGACCTGTCGAGGGTTTACCCTGAGGACTTCAGCCCGGATGCGCGCTATCTCGCCGCCATGCCCGATCTTCAGAACGGGCCGGCAAGCCTGATCGTCGGGGCGCGGGCGCAGATCCAGCATGTCGGAATTTCGAACTTCCGCCTGCCGATCCGCTACCACAGCCGCGACAACGGTGATCTTTCGCTTGAAACCTCGGTCACCGGGACAGTCAGTCTCGAGGCCGAGAAGAAGGGCATCAACATGAGCCGCATCATGCGGTCCTTCTACGCTCATGCCGAACGCACCTTCAGCTTTGCGGTCATGGAAGCGGCCCTTGATGACTACATGGCCGATCTCGGCAGTTTCGACGCGCGCATTCAGATGCGGTTTTCCTTCCCGGCGAAGGTGGAATCACTGCGCTCGGGTCTGGTCGGCTGGCAGTATTACGACGTTGCGCTGGAGCTGGTGGAGACCAAGGGCGTCCGCAAACGCATCATCCATCTCGACTATGTCTATTCCTCGACCTGCCCCTGTTCGCTGGAACTGTCCGAGGACGCCCGCCAGCGCCGCGGGCAACTGGCCACCCCGCATTCGCAGCGCTCGGTGGCGCGGATCTCGGCGGTGGTCGAGGGGGCGAAATGCCTGTGGTTCGAGGATCTGATCGATCTCGCCCGCGCCGCGGTGCCGACCGAGACGCAGGTGATGGTCAAGCGCGAGGACGAGCAGGCCTTCGCCGAGTTGAACGCCGCCAATCCGATCTTCGTCGAGGATGCGGCGCGCAGCTTCGCCGAACGGCTGCTGGCCGAACCGCGGGTCGGCGACTTCCGCATTGTCGCCAGCCATCTCGAAAGCCTGCACAGCCATGACGCGGTGTCGATCCTGACCGAAGGTGCCACCTTCGCCGCCGAAAGCATCGACCCGCGGCTTTTCGCCTCGCTGCACCGACCGGGCTGAGGCGGCGCGGGCCATCCCGGCCTGCGACCCGCTTGACAGCCACCGGTGCCGCGGCGCACAGATCGCCCGGCCATGGTCGATCTGCGCCCCGTCGGATATGTCATCGGACTGATCATCGCAGCACTCGGGCTGGCGATGGTCGCACCGATGCTGACCGATCTGGCGCTTGGCAACGGCAATGGCCAGGCCTTCGCCGAGGCGGCGCTGATCTGCGTTCTGGCCGGCGGGCTGACCGCGATCGCCTGCCAGAACCGCGCCGGTCCGGGCCTGTCGATCCGCCAGGCCTTCCTGCTGACCGTCGGCATCTGGCTGGCGATCCCGCTTTTCGCCGCATTGCCCTTCGTGATCGGCAAGCCCGATGTCAGCCTGCTTGACGCGATCTTCGAAGCCGCCTCGGGGATCACCACCACCGGCGCCTCGGTCTTTGTCGAGATCGACAGCCTGCCGGCGGGGGTGGCGCTGTGGCGGGCGATGCTGAACTGGCTCGGCGGGCTTGGCATCGCCTTCATCGCGATGATCTTCCTGCCGGTGATGCGGGTCGGCGGCATGCAGTTCTTCCGCGCCGAGGGCTTCGACACCTTCGGCAAGGTGCTGCCGCGCGCCACCGATATCGCCCGGCAGCTGTTCGTCGTCTATGCCGGGCTGACGCTGCTCTGCATCGCCAGCTATGTGCTTGCCGGCATGCCGCGCTTCGAGGCGCTGCTGCACGGCCTGGCGACCATCGCCACCGGCGGCTTTTCACCCCGCGCCACCGATATCGCCCGGCAGCTGTTCGTCGTCTATGCCGGGCTGACGCTGCTCTGCATCGCCAGCTATGTGCTTGCCGGCATGCCGCGC
>JBGSNN010000215.1:0-6175 GCA_041739655.1 Albidovulum sp.
CGCGGGCCGTGCGCACCGCCTCTACCGCGATCTCGACCGCGCCGCGCCGCTATGGCCCCGCACCCGCGTCCCCCACCGGAGCACGCCCTGCATGAGCACGCTCGACCTCATCGGGATCAGCAAGTCCTACGGCAGCACCGAGATTCTGAAGGCGATCGACATCGCACTCGCCGATGGCGAGTTTCTGGTGCTGCTCGGCGCCTCGGGCTGCGGCAAATCGACGATCCTGAACATCATCGCCGGCCTTCTGACGCCGACATCGGGCGAGATCAGGATCGACGGCATGCGCATCAACGAGGTGCATCCGAAGAACCGCGACATCGCGATGGTGTTTCAGTCCTATGCGCTCTACCCGAACCTGACGGTTGAGCGGAACATCGGCTTCGGTCTGGAAATGCGCGGCGTGCCGAAGGCCGAGCGTCACGCGGCGGTCGTGAAGGTTGCGCAGATGCTGCGGATCGAGCCGCTTCTCGACCGCAAGCCGGCGCAGCTTTCCGGCGGCCAGCGCCAGCGCGTCGCGATCGGCCGCGCGCTCGTGCGCGAACCGAAGATCTTTCTCTTTGACGAGCCGTTGTCGAACCTCGACGCCAAGCTGCGCATGGAGATGCGGGCCGAGATCAAGCGCCTGCACCGGCTGCTGCGGACGACGATCGTCTATGTCACGCATGACCAGATCGAGGCGATGACGCTCGCGACCCGGATTGCCGTCATGCGCGACGGCCGGATCGAACAGATCGGCACGCCCGAAGAGATCTACAACCGGCCCGCGACCATGTTCGTCGCCGAGTTCGTGGGCGCGCCGCCGATGAACATGATCGGTGCGACGATGGATGCCGACGGCCTGCGGCTGGACGGCACCGGCCAGATTCTGTCCCTGCCGCGCCGGGGCAGCGGGCCGCGCCGCGTCGTCGTCGGTCTGCGCCCCGAAGATCTTCACCTTGCCAAGGCCGCGGACGAACACGCCATCGAGGTGACCGCGGATTTCGCGGAACTGACCGGCCCCGATGTCATCGTCTTTGCCCGGCACGGCGGAAATCCGCTTGTCGCGAGCGTCTCACCTCATGCGCATGTCGCGCCGGACAGTCGGATCCGGCTCTCGTTCGCCATTGAAAACATGCACATATTCGATCGGGACACGGGACACAGGATCGAAACGTGACATCCTTTCGCCACAGAAATTCCACGATTGGAGACTAGGAGCGCATTTCAGCCTGTGGCATATCGGCGACACGCTCAAGATTTTCGAGACGTTGGCGAAAGGATCGAAGGATGCGCAAGAGATCGGCATGGATTCAACTGGTCGCGGCGGGCTGCCTGACCTTGACGGCATGTGTCGAGGCCCCGGTGTCGCGGGCCGCGGGTCTTGACGTGCCCCCTGGCGCCGCAGCCTCGGCCAGCGCAGGATCCGTCGCCGGCTCGAAGCAGTTTCCGATCTACCTGACCGGATACACCTATTGGGACAACACGCCGCCGGGATCGGCGGCCATTGCCCGGCCGGTCCTGCGCCAGCGGGCGGGCGGAACCGGCACCTGGCAAAGCCCGATCACCATCGCCGTCGGCCACAGCATCGTCAACGGCCGCCAGACCCTCGACTATGCCGCGGGCACACGGTTCTACCTGCCGCGGCTGCGCAAATACGCCATCGTCGAGGATGTCTGCGGCGACGGGCCGACCCCGCAGGGGGGTCCGTGCCACACCGGGCACAACGGGCATCCTTGGCTCGACATCTGGATCGGTGGCAAGGGCGTTTCGCCGCGCGAGTCGGACGCCTGCGCCCGCCGCATCACCGCGATCCAGTCCGCGATCGTCAATCCGCCGCGCGACTTGCCGGTGCACGAGGGCGAGATCGCCACAGGCGGCTGTCGGGTCTTTCTCTGACGCCCGGACCCGGCGGTCGGGCGGTCATCGCGCCGGCGTCCGGATGTGACCGAGACGGATCAGCTTGCCCCATCCCGCGATGCTGCCGGCCAGTGCACGGCTGACGGCCCGGTAGACGGTGATGTAGAGCAGCGGCCGGTAGATCAGCCGCTGGAACGGCACCAGAAGCACCAGCGACAGCGTCTCGCGCCGCTCGAACCCGAACGCAACGAGCACAACGATCAGGTCGAGGACCGGCAGCGCCACCCAGCCGGCAATCATCGCACGCGAGGCCTCGGGGTTGATCAGTGGCTGGCCCTCGGCAAGGCTCATGGCAGTCTTGATGAGAACGCCCAGAAAGACCGCGTCGGCCAGAGGCGCCAGAAGGCCCAGCATGATGCCGGTGATCCAGAGGTCGGGAATCGAGAAGAACCCGACCCCGCGCGCCGTCTTCGCGGCGCGCCGGTGTTTCCACGCCGTCTGCATCATGCCGAAGCTCCAGCGCAGCCGCTGCTTCATGAAGCGCCGAAGCGTCTCGGGCGCATCGGTGGTGGAAAACGCCCGTTCCTCGAAGACGACGCGATAGCCCGCGCGCTCGATCGCGATGGTGAGATCGGCATCCTCGGTGATCGTATCGGCGGAATAGAGCCCGACCTTGCGCACCGCTTCGGCGCGCCAGGCCCCGATTGCCCCCGGCACGACAAGCATTGCGTTCAGCCGTTCGGCCGCGCGGCGGTCGATGTTCTGCGCCGTGATGTATTCCAGCGCCTGCAGCCGCGCCAGAAGGCCGTGGCGATTGCCGACCTTGACGTTGCCGGCGACAGCGCCAATGGCCGGGTCGGCGAAATGCCCGACAAGCCTGCGCACCGCGCCCGGATCAAGAATCGTGTCGGCATCGACCGCCACCACCACCTCGGTCGCGACCTCGGCATAGGCGGCATTGAGCGCGCTGCACTTGCCGCCGTTCTCCTGCCGGATCAGCCGCACCCGCGGATCGCCTCCGAACGCGCGCTCGACGGCCGCCGCCGTGCCATCGGTGGACCCGTCGTCCACGACGATGACGCGGATGTCCGGGTAGTCCGAGGCGAGCGCCGCAGCAATGCCATCGACGACGACAAGTTCCTCGTTGAAGGCCGGAATCGCGATCGTGACGCTTTCTGGCGGCTCCAGCAGCCGGGCGGGATGCCGCCGCCGGAGCAGCGCCAGCGCCAGCACCAGAAGCGACCGCGCCACGCCATAGATCACCGCCGCCCAGAAGACCCAGACAAGGACATGCCCAAGGGCCGCGACGGCGACGAAAGACGCACGGTCAAGCGGCGTGAATCGGTCAGCGGCGACCGGCATCACCTCGTCGCGGGACAGGCCGAGGAAATCCGTGAGCGGGACCAACCGATACCCCGCCGCCCTGAGCCGGTCGATCAGCAGCGGCACCGCCGCCACCGTCGCCGCGCGGTTGCCGCCGGCATCGTGCAGGACGACGACCTGCCCACCCGTCCCCGCCACATGCGACAGGACATGGTCGGCGATCTCGGTGGCGCTGAGGCCCTCCCAGTCGCGCGGCACGATGTCGGCACCGACGACCACATAGCCCTCCATCTCCACGAGCGACTGCAACGCGGCCTGATCTTCCGTCAGCGGGCCTTCGCTGCGCCCGTAGGGTGTGCGGAAGAGATAGGTCGTGCGTCCGGCAACACTCGCCAGCAGCCGCTGCAGCGCGTTGAGTTCAAGCTGGGACCGATCCGGACCCATCTCGTCATCCGCCGGGTGGAAGAAGGTGTGCGATCCGACCGCGTGCCCCTCATCGATCATGCGACGGACGATGTCGGGATGCTTCACCATGTTGCTGCCGATGACGAAGAAGGTCGCCGGAACCTCCTTCGCCGACAGCACGTCGAGGATATCTTCGGTGTAGCGCGGGTCCGGGCCATCGTCGAAGGTCAGCGCCACCACCTTGTCACTGACGCCGCCGTAGCGTTCGACGGTGACCGGACGCGGCACGCGGTCATAGATCTCGCCCGTGATGAGGCCGGTCGCCGGATCCTTGACGACCTGTCGCTGACCGGTGACGGCGGCCTGCGCCACCCTGCGGAACGGCCCCTCGCCCTCGTAGCCGACATAATCGGCGAAGCCGGGTGCAGCCAGTGCCTCGGCCCACGGCGCGCCGGTTCCCTGCCTGAGGAGCGGCCAGGCGCCGGGGTCTTCCAGCCCGACGGACCACAGAACGACACCGCCGATCCTTTCGCGCGCCACAGACAGCAGTTGATTGTGCAGCGACACCGCATCCAGAAGCCAGAGTTCGGCGGCGCGCCCGGTCTCGGCCGTGTAGGTCGCGCGGGTGTTGAGCGATGCCGCGTCAAGCACGATGGTGGAGGTGTGGCCCGCGATGCGCCGCATCGCCTCGGCAAACGAGAGGCTCAGCGGCGCCGGGTCGCCGTCCGTCCAGAGGTAGGCGAAGGACCCAAGCGCGACACGCAGCTTTTCGGCCCCGACTGCGGCCTTGGCATCGACGAGCAGCGCGTCGAACCAGTGCTGCGGCACAAGCGGGCCGGGCGGATCAGTGTCCGCGGGCTCGCGAAATGCCCGCAGCACGACCGAGTCCACCGCGCCGACGAGGCCGGCGTCGCGCCAGAGCATGCCCTCGGCATCAGCGACAAGGCA
The DNA here is from genome assembly GCA_041739655.1 of Albidovulum sp. Taxonomy (GTDB): domain Bacteria; phylum Pseudomonadota; class Alphaproteobacteria; order Rhodobacterales; family Rhodobacteraceae; genus Albidovulum. Next base: position 4,516 of record JBGSNN010000215.1, read on the forward strand.
GGTCGTGACACCGGGCGGCAGCGCCGCTTTCAACGCAGTCAGCAAGGCGCGCAGCCCCGCGAGATGGCCCTGATCGACCTGCTGCGGATAGAGACAGACGCCGGCATATGTGCTGCCGCCGAGCGTCCGTGCCAGCGCCGAAACGCTGCGCGCGCGCGCATCGGGCGCGTCGAGCACCGAGGCGCCCCCCGCTGCGAGGGGTGGCAGCGGCACGAGCGCGACGAGTTCGATCTGCAATCCCGGCGACGCGCGCTTCAGGTCCCGCAGGGCGGCGTCCGTCCCGGCCTCCGCAAGCCAGATCACGGTTTGCGAGTCCGCATCAATCTCAAGCCATTCGGCCTGAAGCCGGTCGAGGCCGCCGCATTGGTGGGCGAGCGTCTGGAGCGACCAGTCCGGCCAGACCCGCAGATAGGCCGCCGCCGGCAGACCGTCGCCACCGGCCCGCTGGTCCGTCCGGTCACGCGCCGGTTCGGGACATGCAACCGCCGTCGGCACCGGGTCGTACACCGCCACGCCACCGGTACCGAACGCGCCACGGCGGATCAGGTCCAGCTTTTCGTTTTCCGGAAGGATATCAATGTAGTAGATGCCAAGAGCGAAGGTGGTCAGCCAAGTCAGAAGAAGCAGACCCGACAGGCCTGCGATGATCGTGAGCAGCCGCGTGCGGCGATGCGACGGGTCGAGGAAGACAGGATGGCGCTTGGGAGATCGCTGTCGCGCAGCCTTCCGGTCTGTCCCCTCTGCCATGCGCGTCCCCGACACCTGCAAAACTGCCCACAGTCACCGCTTTGCACCCCGATAATCACTGCTATAGACTTTGTCTCGGAAGGCAACCCATAGAACTGACGCATTCCGCGACCGCCCGCTCAGATGCGGGCGCCGTCGGGAGCGGGCGGGCGGCAGCCTGAGAGGCGCGGATGAAGGTCAATCGAAGAACACTCCTGCGGCTCATCGCGCCGCCGCTCTTGCTACCCGCCGTGACGTTCCGCACGGGCGCAGCGGAGCCAAGCGACGCGCTCTTCATCGTCGTGGACGGCATTGGCCCGACTACCCCGGCAGACCACCTTCTGGCCTTCGTGGCGCCGTTCCTCGAAACCGGTATCCCGATCGGCCTGATCGCGGAGATGGCCGCGTGGTCGACCCCCGCGCTTGCCGATGTGCTCGGGCAGATCCTCGCCGAAGCGCCGGACAGGGTGGAACCGGTGCTGGCGCTTCCGGGTCTCGAGCGGCTACCGCGCTATTTCCAGCGGCGGGGGACAAGTGACGCCATACAGCAGATGCGCGGCGCGGCTGACGCGAGCGGGCGCAGCCCCCTGCCCTCGCCGATGACGATCGTGACCGAGGCCTCGCCCCCCGCCAATTTCGATGCCCTCCGCTGCCTTGGCATCCGCAACGTCCTGACCCTCGGCACCTCGCAAGCGGTGTCCTCGACGGGCTGTGCCGAACGCACCGTCTGTCTGCGCGGCGGTACGCAAATGACCGTTGCTGAAGTGGCCGATCCCGCCGCCTGGATCGGCTCCGCCCTAGCCGCGCCGGGCTGGATGCTGATCGCCCTCTCCCTTGCCGGAATCGAGACTCTGCCAGAGCCGGAGGTGCGATCGCGCGCGGCGCGGATCAGCGCGGCCATCGGGCGCGACCTTGGCGCCGGCCGCCGGTTCGC
>JBGSNN010000238.1:0-3026 GCA_041739655.1 Albidovulum sp.
CGGGCCCGCTGCTTGCGGCCTGGGCCAGCGGCGCGCGCCGCTTCGCCCTCGTCCCGGTCGATGTCGTGGTCGTCGAAGGTGACGCCCGCGCCGCCCTGCCGCGTTGGCAAGAAAAAGCCGATGCCTGGTTCCTCGACGGCTTCTCGCCCGCGAAGAACCCCGAACTCTGGGGCGACGCGCTCCTGGCCGAGGTCGCCCGTCACACCGCGCCCGCGGGCAGCTTCGCCACCTATACCGCCGCCGGCTTCGTCCGAAGGGGCTTGCAGTCGGCGGGCTTTCAGGTCACGCGGGTCGCGGGCTACGGCACCAAGCGGCACATGAGCCGCGGGCATCTGGGCAAAGCGTGACATGACGGACCAGAACATCCGCCTCGGCGCCTGGCTGATGATCGCCACCAGCCTGGTCTTTTCCATGCAGGACGGGATCTCCCGCCATCTCGCGGATGAATACAACGTCTTCATGGTGGTGATGATCCGCTACTGGTTCTTCGCGGTCTTCGTGGTGGCGCTCGCGGCCCGCAAGCCTGGCGGCGTCCGCGCGGCAGTCCATAGCCGCTTTCCGGTGATCCAGGTCACGCGCGGCCTGCTTCTGGCCGCCGAGGTCTGCGTGATGGTCTCGGCCTTCACCCTGCTCGGATTGGTCGAAACCCACGCCGTCTTCACCTGCTACCCGCTCCTGGTCGCCGCCCTCTCCGGCCCGGTGCTTGGCGAAAAGGTCGGCTGGCGCCGCTGGGCCGCGATCGGGGTCGGCTTCGCCGGCGTCCTGGTGATTCTCGCGCCGGGGGTGCGGGTGTTTTCGTCCGCCGCCGTCGTCCCCCTCATCGCTGCCGCGATGTTTGCGCTTTACGGTCTGCTCACCCGCTACGTCGCCCGCGGCGATGCCGCGTCTGTCAGCTTCTTCTGGACCGGGATCAGCGGCGCGGTGGTGACGACGGCCATCGGCCTGTTCCACTGGGAACCGATGAGCGGCCCGGACTGGGGCTGGATGGCGCTTCTGTGCTGCACCGGTGTCACCGGCCACTGGCTGATGATCCGCGCGCTCGAAGTCGCCGAAGCCAGCGCGGTGCAGCCCTTCGCCTATTTCCAGCTCGTCTTCGCCTCGGTCCTCGGCATGGCGGTTTTCGGCGAGGCGCTGCGGCCCAACGTCGCCTTCGGCGCGGCCATCGTCGTCGCTGCAGGGCTCTTCACGCTCTGGCGGCAGCGGGTCAAGGCGACGACCGGGCGCTGATGCGGCGCGGCTACCTTCCCTTCAGCTCCTCGGTGAAGCGCAGCGGCCCGGTCTGCCCGCTCAGCCGGGCGCGATAGATCGGCAGGCTTTCGGCCACCCGCATCACATAAGTCTGGGTTTCACGGAACGGGATCGCCTCGATCCAGTCCACCGGATCAACACCCTCGGCGCGCGGATCGCCGAGATCCCGGATCCAGCGCCGCGACCGACCCGGCCCGGCATTGTAGCCCGCCGCGACCAGAAGCGGCGAGGGGCCGAATTCCGCCACGAGGCCCTGCAGATAGGCCGAGCCGAGCTTCGCATTGTACTGCCAGTCGGTGGTCAGTTTCCCCGGCTCGTAGCTGACGCCGATCTTCTCGGCCATCATCTTCGCCGTCCCCGGCATCACCTGCATCAGCCCGCGCGCGCCGACCGGCGAGACGACGGCGGCGTTGAACTCGCTCTCGCGCCGCGCGATGGCGAGGGCAAGCTCCGCATCCACCGGCAGGTCGAGCCCGGAAAGGGCCGGAACCGGGAAGTAGGCCGATGGCCAGATCACACCCTTGTCGGCCGCGGCCTTGGCCAGCGAGAGGGCGACATAGGGCTCCTTCGCCGCCATCGCCATGCCCGCGAGACGGCCGATCTCCTTGCCCTCCAGCCGCGTGCTCAGATGCAGAAGGAAGCGTGCCGCCCGGGTCTCGTCGCCCGCTGCCATCAGTTCCCGCGCGGCGAGAAAAACCGTCGAATCGGCAAAGGACGCACCACGCCAGTCCGGAAAGCTTTCGCCGCCGACCATCGCGGGCGAGAGCGGCAGGCCGACCTTCTCGGCCGACAGCAGCCCGTAGAACGAGGTCTGGTAGCGCGCGCCCTCGGCATAGGCGGTCGCCGCCTCGGCGCTCTGGCCCAGCGCCTCGTAGGCGCGGCCCTCCCAGTAATTCGCGCGGCTCAGGCTGATCGGTCCGTTGACCGCCTTTTCCATGCGGTGGAAATGGGTGAGTGCGGTTTTGGCGTCGCCAAGCTTGCGCAAGGCGATATAGCCCGCAAGCCACTCCAGATCGGCATAGTCGCTGCCGCCGACCAGATGGTGCGCGGCCGCCATGCGGTAGGCGCGACGCGGATCGCCTTCGCGCATCTCTTTCCGGGCGAGCTTGCGGCGCCAGTCCGCCCATTGCGCCGGGTCGCCCAGCGCCGCCGCGCTGACCGACCGTTCCAGCAGTAAGTCGCCAGCGCTGTCATAGAGGTCCTTGCGGATGCGCCAGCGGAAGCGGTCATAGGCGAGGCCGCCGGACGCCACCGCCTTTTCCGGCACCGCGGCAAGCAGCGCATCGACCCCGGCGTCGTCGGCCTGCAACGCCACCCGCGCCGCCGCGATGGCGCGGGTATAAGCACCGTTGAGCGGCAACATACGGCGCGCATCCTCGGTATGGCCGGCGTGCAGCATCGCGGCTGTGCGCCCGTCGTGGTGCGATGCCAGAAGCGGGCCGTAAAGCGCGACAAATTGCCCGCTTTCCGCGGCGGTCATCGACAGGTTGCGCCATGCCCGCACGGTTTCGTCCCTGGCCGCCGTCGGCTGGCCCGCAGCGTCAAGCGCCCGGATCAGCGCGAGGCTACCGGTCCCGGTCTGCGGCAGGCTGCCGCGGAAATACGCGATAACCTCGTCCGCAGGGGCGGCGCCGATCACGCCTTCGCCCTGTTTGCGCAGCAACGACAGGCCCGGCCAGTCGGGATAGCGCGCGAGGAAAGCGCGGTAGTCGGCGAAGGTCCCGACGCCGTCACGCAGCCGCTCCCACTCGATGACCGCCGCGGATAGCGGGCCCGCC
>JBGSNN010000265.1:0-6908 GCA_041739655.1 Albidovulum sp.
GACCGTTGCCGAGGCGGCGGCACGCGCAACCGGCGGGCCGCCGCCGCTCTATATCATCGGCACCGAAGTGCCGCCGCCCGGTGGCGCCGACCACGCCCTGTCCACGATCGAGCCGACGTCGCCTGAAGCGGCCCTTCGCACCCTCACGGTGCATGAGGAGGTCTTCGCGCTGCACGGCCTGAGTGCCGCCTTCAGCCGTGTGATCGGCATGGTGGTGCAGCCCGGCGTCGAGTTCGGCAACCACAACGTCATCACCTACGACCGCGCCCGGGCGCGCGGCCTGAGCCAGGCCCTGGCCCAGCGGCCCGGCCTGGTCTATGAGGCGCATTCAACCGACTATCAGGGCCAGGAACCGCTGACCCAACTGGTCGAAGATGGTTTTGCGATCCTGAAGGTCGGGCCGGAACTGACCTTCGTGCTGCGCGAGGCGCTCTATGCGCTCGACCTGATCGCGTCGGACCTGATCCCCGGCTACGGCAACCGTCCGCTCTATCAGGCGATGGAGCGGCTGATGCTGGCCGAGCCCGACCACTGGTGGCGGCACTATGGCGGCGCTGCGGGGGAGGCGCGCGCGCTCAGGCACTATTCGCTCTCCGACCGCATCCGCTATTACTGGAGCCTGCCTGCGGCGCGCGCGGCTGTCGCCCGGCTGACCGAGCGGCTCAGGGGCGCCTCTGTCCCGCTGCCGCTCTTCTGGCAGCACCTGCCCGCCGCCGCGTCTTTCGCCGACGCCCCCCTCGACCCGACGGCGCTGATGATCTGGCGCGTCACCGAAACCTTGAAAACCTACCACGCCGCCTGCCAGCACGAGAGGGCGGGTGCGGCACGACCCGGAGGACCCGATGACACTCGATAAATTCCGCCTTGATGCCAAGGTCGCGCTCATCACCGGCGGCAACCGCGGCATCGGCCTCGCCATCGCCAAGCTCTTCGGCGCGGTCGGAGCGCGCTGCATGTTGACGAGCCGGTCCGAGACGCCCGCGCTGCAGGACCTCTTGGCAAGCGACCCCGACCGCTACGCCTGGATCGCGGCAGACGTGACCGAGGCGGCGGCCCCGGACCGGATCGTTCAGGCGACGCTGGACCGGTTCGGTCGGATCGACGTTCTGGTGAACAACGCGGGCGTCGCGGACAACGGCAATTTCCACGAATTCTCCGATGCCCGGCTGGCCCGCATCATGGACACCAACTTTACCGCCCCGTTCCGCATCGCCCGCGCGGCGATCCGGCCGATGCTGACCCAGGGCGCCGGAGCGATCGTGAACATCGGCTCGATCTCGGGCTATGTCGCCAACACACCGCAGCTTCAGGTCGCCTACAATGCGTCGAAGGCCGCGATCCATCAGATGACGACGACGATGGCCTTCGAATATGCCGGCCGCGGCATCCGCGTGAACGCGCTCGCCCCCGGCTACGTCGTGTCGGACATGACCGCAGGCGGCATCGCCAAGGCCGAGTGGAACCGTGTCTGGACCGAAAACACGCCGATGCGGCGTTTCGCACAACCCGAGGAAATGGCGACCTGCGCGCTCTTCCTCGCCTCGGACGCGGCATCCTACGTCACCGGCACGACGCTGATCGCCGATGGCGGCTACACGACACACTGATTTGCGGGAGGAACGTGACATGACAGGCAGACTGAACGGAAAGATCGCCGCCATCACCGGCGCGGCGTCGGGCATCGGCCTTGCGACGGCCGAGGCCCTGATCGCCGAGGGCGCAACCGTCGTCTTCGTGGACCGCGACGAAAAGGCGCTCGACGCGCTGATGAAGACGCACCGGGGCAAGGCGGTGGCGCAGATCACCGATCTTCTGGACGCGGCAAGTTGCGCTGCGATGGTGCCCGAGATCCTGCAGAAGGTCGGGCGGATCGACATCCTGCATTGCAATGCCGGCACCTATATCGGTGGCGATCTGGCCGAGACGACGCCCGAGGCCATCGACCGGATGCTGAACCTCAACGTCAATGCGGTGATGAAGAACGTCCACGCCGTCATCCCGCACATGAGCGCGCGCGGCAGCGGCGACATCATCGTCACCTGCTCGGTCGCCGGCCACTTCCCGGTGCCATGGGAGCCAGTCTATTCCGGATCGAAATGGGCGATCACCTGCTTCGTTCAGACCATGCGGCGGCAGCTCAACAAGAAGGGCATCCGCGTCGGTCAGGTCTCGCCCGGGCCGGTGATCTCGGCGCTGCTGGCGGACTGGCCCGAGGAGAACCTGCGCAAGGCCAAGGAAAGCGGATCGCTGATCGAGCCCTCCGAGGTCGCGGACGGAATCGTCTTCATGCTGACCCGGCCGCGCAACGTGACGATCCGCGACATGATCGTGCTGCCGACGAATTTCGACATCTGAGCGGGGGCAGCGCCATGACAGACCTTTCAGGGCTGACCGCCTTGATCACCGGGGCGGCAGGGGGGATCGGCGTCGCCATGGCCGAAGGCTTTGCCAAAGCCGGCGCCCTGCTGGCGCTCGTCGATGTGAAGGATGCCTCCGACCTTGCGGCACGGCTTGGCCCCGACCATCGGGCCTATCTTCTCGACCTTGAAGACCCTGCGGCAATCGCCGAGACGGTCACCCGGATCGGCACCGAGATCGGCATCGACATTCTTGTCAACAACGCGGGCTTCGGTGTGATCTTTCCCGCCGAAGAAACCAGGGTGGATATCTGGGACCGGACGTTGAGCATCAACCTTCGCGCGCCCTGGCTCATGGCCGCTGCCGCCCTGCCCTGGCTCAAGCGAAGCGGACGCGGGCGGATCATCAACATCTCGTCACAGGCGGGGGTGGTGGCGATTGCCGAACATGCCGCCTACGGGGCCAGCAAGGCCGGGCTGATCAATCTGACGCGAGTCATGGCGGTGGAATGGGCGCGCCACGGGATCACGACCAATGCCATAGCCCCCACAGTCGTCGAGACGCCGATGGCCCTCATCGGCTGGGCCGGCGAAAAGGGGGATCGCCACCGCGCGGAGATCCCCGTCGGCCGCTTCGCCAGGCCGTCCGAGATCGCGGCGGCGGCGATCTACCTCGCCTCGGCCGAAGCTGCCATCGTGAACGGCGCGACGCTGCTGGCGGATGGCGGCTTTACCATCCGCTGACGCGATGGCCGTCGTGACCCGGCCCGCCCCACGCCGCAAGCCCAGGACCTGACCCGCACGCCCGGGGCCTTGCCCTGCTGAGCGCAGCGTCGCGATGCCAGCTGCCGTTGACATTCCCCGAGCCACGACATAATTGCAGTTGCAAATCATTCTTAGGCGTATCATGTCCTCTCACGGCTGGCTGCAAAGCGTCGATACACCGTCGCTGTCCGATGTTTTCCGGTCGATCACCGTCTCCAGCCGCACGACGCCGTTCCGCCGGTTCCTTGCCTTCATCGGTCCCGGCTACCTTGTCGCGGTGGGCTATATGGACCCCGGCAACTGGGCGACCTCGCTCGCCGGGGGGGCCGCGTTCGGCTATTCGCTTCTCTTTGTCGCGCTCCTGTCGAACATCATGGCGATCCTGCTGCAATCGCTCTGCGCGCGGCTCGCCATTGCCTCGGGCCGCGACCTTGCGCAGGCCTGCCGCGATGCCTATCCGAAATGGGCCTCGGTGCCGCTCTGGGTTCTTGCCGAGGGCGCGATCATCGCCACCGATCTTGCCGAGGTTCTGGGCACCGCCATCGGCCTCAACCTTCTCTTCGGGATTCCGCTTGAGATTGGCGTTCTCATCACGGCGGCGGATGTATTTCTGATCCTCTGGCTGCAGACCCGCGGCTTTCGCTGGATCGAGGCCTTCATCATCGCGCTTCTCGCCGTGATCGCGCTCAGCTTCGGCGTCCTGATCGCGATGGCATCGCCCGATTGGGCGGGCGTCATCCGGGGATTTGCCCCGACGCGCGAGATTGTCGGCAACCCCGAGATGCTCTACCTCTCGCTCGGCATCATCGGGGCGACGGTGATGCCGCACAACCTCTATCTGCATTCCGGGATCGTGCAGACCCGCGCCTATGGCCTTGATACGCGGTCCCGGCGCGATGCGCTCAGGATGGCGACCTGGGACAGCACGATCGCGCTCTGCTTCGCGCTTCTCATCAACGCCTCGATCCTGATTCTTGCCGCGGCCACCTTTCACACGACTGGTGAGACATCGGTGGCCGATATCGACAAGGCGCATATGCTGATGGAACCGCTTCTCGGCTCGACCATCGCGCCGGTCCTCTTTGGCGTGGCGCTGCTCTGCTCGGGCCTGAACTCCACGGTCACGGCGACGATGGCCGGTCAGATCGTGATGGAGGGATTCCTGCGGCTCAGGATCGCGCCGTGGCTCAGACGCCTGACCACCCGGGTGCTGGCGATCATTCCCGCCACCACGGTCATCTTCCTCTATGGCACCGAGGCCACGGGCAAGCTTCTGATCCTCAGCCAGGTGGTGCTGAGCTTTCAGCTTCCCTTCGCCATCGTGCCGCTGGTGATGTTCACCGCAAGCAACAGCAAGATGGGTGAACTTGTCTCCCCGCGGTGGCTCACCGTCGCCTGCGGCCTCATCGCCGCCCTCATCATCGCGCTGAACATCAATCTTCTGGCGACACTCGCGTTCTGAGGCCCGGCCCAGACCGATGCGCGATGAGGCGCTTGAAATTGCTGCAATCGCAAATGAAACCGGCTATGGTCGGCGCACAGGTTTCGGCAAAGGCCCTTCACGGACAGATGGTTACGCGCCCCGACACTTATCCGCGCCGGCACGTCTGGCCGCAAGGGAGCTGAGAGATCGTGCGCCCGCCCGACACCGCCCCGCCGACGCTGAGCATCGTCGTCGCCGCCTATAACGAGGAGGAGGTGCTGCATATCCTCTTTGCGCGGTTGCAGTCGGTGCTGGAAGGGCTGGGCGAAAGCTATGAGATCGTCTGCGTCAACGACGGCAGCCGCGACCGCACCGCCGAGATCCTGAACGCCGCCCATGCCGCCGACCCGCGCATCAAGGTCGTGCACCTTGCGCGGAACTTCGGCAAGGAACTGGCGCTGACCGCCGGCCTTGACTACGCCACGGGCGACGCGGTGGTGCCGCTCGATGCCGATCTTCAGGACCCGCCCGAGCTGATCGCCGAGTTCCTGCGGCTCTGGCGCGAGGGGTTCGATGTGGTCTTTGCTGTCCGCGACGACCGTGCGACCGACAGTTGGCTGAAGCGCACGACGGCCACGGCGTTCTACGCCATGCTCGGGCGGCTCTCGAATGTCGCAATTCCGCAGAACGCGGGCGATTTCCGGTTGATGGACCGGCGCGTGGTCGATGCGCTGAAGCAACTGCGCGAGCGCAATCGCTTCATGAAGGGGCTGTTTTCCTGGGTCGGATTCCGTCAGACCTCGATCCGCTACAGGCGTCCCGAACGCGCCGCGGGCCGGACCAAGTTCAACTACTGGAAGCTGTGGAACTTCGCCCTCGACGGGATCACCGGCTACTCCACTGTCCCGCTCAGGATTGCCGGCTATTCAGGACTTGTTTTTGCTTTTATGGCAATGATTTACGGCCTTTTCCTGATGCTTCGCACGATGCTGTTCGGGGTCGATGTGCCGGGCTATGCCTCGCTCATGGTCGCGGTCGTGTTCATGGGCGGTGTGCAACTCGTCGTGCTCGGCATCATCGGCGAGTACCTCGGCCGCATGTATAACGAGGCCAAGCAGCGGCCGCTTTACATCGTGGACCAGGTTCTCGGGCTTGAGCCGCCGGACCTGCCGTCCGTCGTGATCCCGACCCGCCGCAGGAGCAAGGCATGAACATTCAGGACGCTGATCCGGGCCGCTGGCTGACGCCGGGGCGCGGCCTTCTGCTGGCGCTCGGGCTCTATATCGTCGTCACGGTCCATGGCGTTCTCAACGACAGCTTTCATTCGGATGACTGGCGCCACCTTACCGGCGCCTCGCCGCTTTGGGTCGCGGTCGAGGGGCGCTGGCTGCTCGACCTCATCTACCGCTTTCTTCTTGGCGAGCGGTTCCTGCTGCCGATCCAGCTCGCGCTCGCCTTTCCCTGCCTCTACTGGGTCGCCTGGGAGTTGGCAGGACGGGTGACGGGCCCGCAGGATCGCGGGTTGGCGGCGGTTCTCATCTTCGCGGTGGGCGTCAACCACCCGTTCATGTCCGACATCCTGACCTTCGGCGCCAACGTCTTCGCCTACCCGTTCGCGCTGGCGCTCTCCGTCGGCGCATTTGTCGCGATCGAGCGGAGCGCGGCGGCGACGCTGCGGCGGCAGATCGCTTCGGCTGGTCTTGCCGCGGTTCTGCTGTCGTTCAGCGTCTCGATTTACCAGACCTTCGCCGTGGCCGGGCTGATCGTGCCGGTGCTGGCGCTGATCCGCGCCGACCGGGTGAGATTCGGCACCGCGCTCAGGCTCGCGCTGATCGGCGCCGCCGCCTCGGTCGTGGCGATCGCGCTCTATCTTGCGGAGTGGCGGCTCTATGCCCTTCTGCAGGGCGTGACCATCGGCGCCGACCGGTTTCAGGCGGCAACGGCGGCGGGCATGACCGAGAAACTGGCCAACCTGCCGGGCCTGATGCGCGCCCTGCAAACCGGCACGCTCATGTACCTGCCCTACGGGCTCAGGGCCGTCCTCGGCTGCCTGTCGCTCGCGACGGTCGGCCTTGGCATTCTCGCGGCGCTGAGACTGCTTGGCGGCCGCTTGCCGGGCGGCCATGTCCTCGGCCCGCTGCGCGTCGGGATCGGCCTTGTGCTGGCGCTCTTCGTCTTTCCTGTCCTGTTCTGGATCGGCTACGAGGGCGACAGCGCGCCGGCCCGCGCCTTCGGCTATTTCGGCTTCTGGGTCGCGGCGCTGTTCCTCGCGGTCTCCACGCTGGCGCTGTCCGGGCGGGCGCTCGGCCACATCGCCCACGGGGCGCTCAGCCTTGCGGCGCTGGTGACGGCGATGACCGCGA
>JBGSNN010000267.1:0-2306 GCA_041739655.1 Albidovulum sp.
GACCGGGCCGCTTGTGTCGGCCTGCATCCTTCCCTTGGCGTGCAAGGCGGCCAGCAGCCGGTCGACACCGATCGAGACGCCGGTCGCGGGCACCGACTGGCCGGTGAAGCGCTTCACCAGATCGTCATAGCGCCCGCCGCCGGCGACCGAGCCGAACTGGCGCGGCCGGCCCTTGTCATCGAGGATTTCGAAGGTGAGTTCCGCTTCGAAGACCGGGCCGGTGTAGTAGCCCAAGCCCCGGACCACCGAGGGATCGATGACGATGCGGTCGGGGCCGTAGCCCTGGGCGGCGAGGAGGTCTGCAATGGTTTCAAGTTCTTGAACCCCTTCGAGGCCTAGGGCGGAAGTGCCTACGGCAGACTTGAGATTATCCAAAGTCTCCACGTTGTTGGCACCCTTAGATGTCAGAAAGCGGATGACGGGTTCAGCCTGTTCGGGCACAAGCCCAACGCCGTCGATGTAGGCACCTGATGCATCGAGACGTCCCTCGCCCAGGAGCTCGCGCACGCCCGCTTCCCCGACCTTGTCGAACTTATCGATGGTGCGAAGCACGGCGTCGTGCTTCTGCTGATCCCACACCGACTTAATAGTCCCATACAGATCGTCTCCCTCTGGGTGAGGCGCGACTGGTGCAGCGACCTCCATCACCCCGTTGAGCACCTTCCTATTGTTGACCCGCACCACATAGTCGCCGCGCGGGATGCCGACCTCTTCCAGCGCATCCGCCAGCATTGCGCAGATCTCGGCATCGGCGGCCACCGAGGCCGAGCCCACCGTATCGGCATCGCATTGATAGAACTGGCGGAACCGCCCCGGCCCCGGCTTCTCGTTGCGCCAGACCGGACCCATCGCATAGCGGCGGTAGGGGCTGGGCAGGTCACCCCGATACTGCGCCGCCACCCGCGCCAAAGGCGCGGTCAGGTCATAGCGCAGCGCCAGCCAGTCGCCGTCGCGGCTCGCCGCTTCCTCGTCCTCGCGCCAGGCGAAGACGCCGGCGTTGGGGCGGTCCACATCGGGCAGGAACTTGCCCAAGGCCTCGACGGTTTCCACCGCCGAGGTCTCCAGGGGGTCGAAGCCGTAGCGGTGATAGACCGCGGCAATGGCGTCGAGCATCGCCTTGCGTTCCGTCACCTCGGCGCCGAAATAGTCGCGAAAGCCCTTCGGCGTTTCGGCCCTCGGCCGGCGCTGTCCCTTGTCCCTGGCCATCATCCAGACCCTTCACATGCATTCGCGCGCGGGTGTAACGGATGGGCGGACGGGGAACAAGCGGCAGCGTGGTCTGCTGTCGGGCTCGCGTCAGGTATGCGTAAGCTTTACGTAGTGCATCCGTAGCTACAGGTTACGGGCGGCGGGAGGGACGATGGACGAGCGGCTGAACCGGGCGGAGGAAGAGATCGCGCATATGCGCCGGGCGGTCGATGACCTGTCCGATGTCGTCGCGCGTCAGGCGCGCGAGATCGAGGTCCTGACCCGCCGCCTTGGCCTTCTGATGGCGCGCGTCGCAGAGGCCGAGGCAGAGGCCCCGAGGGGCGTCCCGCTCGCCGATCAGAAGCCGCCGCATTGGTGACGCGCCGGGCCCGCCGACCCTTGCCGGTTGCGCCGAGGGCTGGCAGGGTCGTGGCGGCCTCGCGGAACGAACATTGATGCACCTCCCCTTCGAACGCCTCTTCGGCACGCCGCACTGGCCGACCGTCGCACTGACCTATGGCATCGGGGCGGCGGGCGGTCTCATGGCGATGGCGCTGCATCTGCCCTTGCCGATGCTTCTCGGCTCGCTTCTGGCGGTGGGCGCGGCGGCGCTCTTCGATCTGAAGCCGCTCGGCCATCTGCCGCAGGCGCCCCAGAAGATCCGGATGATCTTCATCCCGGTGATCGGCGTCGCCATCGGCGGCGCGGCCAGGCCCGAGATCTTGCAGCAGGCCCGGGACTGGATCCCGTCGCTGCTGATCCTCGCGGTGTTCATTCCGGTCATGCACGGGCTCGGCTACCGGCTGCTGACCGCGACCGGGCGGACCGACCGGCTGACCGCGTTCTACGGCACCGCCCCCGGTGGCCTTGTCGAGACCGTGCAGATGGGCGAGGAGGCGGGGGCGGATATCCAGATGCTCGCCATGCTGCAATTCCTGCGGCTGATCCTGACCATCGTCATCGTGCCCTTCGCCTTCACCGTGATGGAGGGCCATGCCGTCGGCTCGGCGGGTGGCGCGCGGGTCGAGGGCCACGGGCTCGGGGCGGCGGATGTGGCGATCCTTCTGGCCTGCGCGGTGCTGGGGGCGATCATCGGGCTGCGGCTGAAACTGCCCGCC
>JBGSNN010000276.1:0-3651 GCA_041739655.1 Albidovulum sp.
GTCGTGCACCGCATGGTCGATACCGGCGTTGGCCAGCACGACGCCCGTGACACCGCCGATGGTGAACAGGAAGATGAAACCGATGGCCCAGATCATCGGGACCTTGAACTCGATCGAGCCGCCCCACATCGTGGCGATCCAGGAAAAGACCTTGATGCCAGTGGGCACCGCGATCACCATCGTCGCCAGCATGAAATAGCTCTGCTGCGTCAGGCTGAGGCCGACGGTGTACATGTGGTGCGCCCAGACGACAAAGCCCAGCACCCCGATCCCGACCATCGCATAGACCATCGGCAGATAGCCGAAGATCGGCTTCTTCGAGAAGGTTGCGACGACGTGCGAAATGATCCCGAAGCCCGGCACGATGATGATGTAGACCTCGGGATGGCCGAAGAACCACAGGATGTGCTGGTAAAGGATCGGATCGCCGCCACCGGCCGGATCGAAGAAGGTGGTGCCGAAGTTGCGGTCGGTGATGAGCATGGTGATCGCCCCGGCCAGAACCGGCAGCGACAGCTGGATCAGCCACGAGGTGACGAAGATCGACCAGGCAAAGAGCGGCGCCTTGTGCAGCGTCATGCCCGGCGCGCGCATGTTGAGGAAGGTGGTGATCATGTTGATCGCGCCGAGGATCGAGGATGCCCCCGAGAGGTGCACCGCGAAGAGCGCGAGGTCCATCGACCAGCCGGATTCGTTGCTCGACAGTGGCGGGTAGAGAACCCAGCCGACGCCCGAGCCGGTCTGGCCGTTGCCGCCCGGCGCGAAGAGCGAGGCCACGGCGAGCGATGTGCCCGCGACATAGAGCCAGAAGCTCAGGTTGTTCATCCGCGGGAAGGCCATGTCCGGCGCGCCGATCATCAGCGGCATGAAGTAGTTGCCAAAGCCGCCGAAGAGCGCCGGGATGACGACGAAGAACATCATCAGGATGCCATGCGCGGTGATCGTCACGTTCCACAAATGCCCGTTCGGGGTGCAGGGCGTCGAAGGGTCGGCAAACAGCCGGGCCCCTTCGGCGCACATGTACTGCACGTCCGGGTGCATCAGTTCCATCCGCATGTAGACGGTGAAGACGACCGAAATGAAGCCGACCGCCGCTGCGGTGAAGAGGTAGAGGATCCCGATGTCCTTGTGGTTTGTGGACATGAACCACCGGGTGAAGAAGCCCGGATGGGCATGTTCACCGTGACCATGTATGGCTGCGTCGGCCATGCTTTTCTCCCGTTCCCTGCGCGCCGGGAAAATCACGCGCGGCGCGTCGTGTTGTTTTGATTGGTATCAATAGCGGGGGCGCCGCCTATGGGCAATCGTCGATCGCGCTCCGGAGCCGCGAAAACAGGCTCCGGAGCCAGGTGCCGGATTACTTCGCGGCGACCGAAGCGAGGTAGGCCGCCATATCCTCGGCGCCCTTGGTGAGCTTGAAGGTCATCTTCGACTTGCCCGTCGCGTCGCCCGAAAACTCCTCAAGGAATTTCGAGGGATCGGGCAGATAGCTGACCACCGTTTCTTCCGACCAGACGAGACCCTTCTCGCCGGCTTCCTTCATCACGTCGCTGTATTTGAAGTCCGCGACCGAGCCGGCCGCGCGGCCGATGACGCCATAGAGGTTCGGGCCGGTCTTGCCGCCCTTCTGGATCTCGGTGCCGTCATCGCCAACGATCATGTGACAGGCCTTGCATTTCTTGAAGTCCGCTTCGCCCTTGGCGGCATCGCCAGAGGCGAGAACCGGCGTGGCAAGAATGGCGCAAGCAGCGGCGCCGATGATCGCACGTTTCATTCGCATTTCCTCGTGGGTTAGGTTCAGGTAGTGCTCCTTTATCCTCAATAGAGAGTTATCTGAGCGATTTCCAGAGGCGGAACGTCGCATAACTCAGGTCCGGCTCCGTGGAACCGGGGCGCCGAAAATCTCCCCGAAGGACCGCATCAGCGCGAGATCGACATCCTGCATGGTGACCGGAAGGCCGAGGTCGACAAGGCTGGTCACGCCATGGTCGCGGATGCCGCAGGGCACGATGCCGTTGAAATGCGACAGATCGGGATCGACGTTGATCGCGATGCCGTGAAAGCTGATCCAGCGGCGGAGTTTCACGCCGATGGCGGCGATCTTGTCCTCGCGCGGGGCGCCGTTGGGGCCGGGCGCCGCTCCGGGGCGCCGGACCCAGACACCGACGCGGCCATCGCGAATCTCGCCGGTCACGTTGAATTCGGCCAGGGCGGCGATGATCCAGCGTTCGAGATCGCCGACATAGCGGCGCACGTCGCGGGTGCGCCGGTTGAGGTCGAGCATGACATAGGCCACGCGCTGGCCCGGCCCGTGATAGGTGTACTGGCCGCCGCGGCCTGCGGTGAAGACCGGAAAGCGGCCGGGATCGGTCAAATCCTCGGCCCGGGCCGAGGTGCCTGCGGTGTAGAGCGGCGGATGTTCGAGCAGCCACACCGCCTCGTCCGCCTCGCCGGCGGCGATGGCGGCGACGCGCGCCTCCATCGCGGCGAGCGTTGCGGTGTAATCCGCCAGTCCCGGCAGGTGGGTCCATTCGACCAAGGCCGATCCCCTTCAGACGCTGTCCGGGCCTGATCTAGCGCCGAACGGTTCCCTCCGAAAGACCCGGATCGCGGCGCGGCGGCGAAGGCAGGAATCCCTGACTGTCGCGGCCCGCAGATTCGGCGGATAGTTCCTGTCATTCAGACGGCCTTGTTTCCCGTTCCGCCGCAATCCGGTGGATCATGTTTTTCGAGGAGGAGATTGTGATGTCAATGTATCGGGCTTCTGCGGCGTCGGTCGCGCTCTGTTCCGGACTTCTGCTCGCATCGTTCATCATGGCGGAGCAAACCGCCGATCCGGTGCCCTCGGCGCAGATGAATCGTACACAATACATCAAGAAAGCCGCGCCCGAGCCGGCGGTCGGTATGCCGCGTCGGCCGGTACGCGTGCCGGTGGCACTTCCGGTCCCCGCAGCACAGATGAACCGCGCGTTGTACCGGAGTTGAACCGGTCGCGCAAAAGGCGGGGTTCATTGACTGATTGTCCGAATCCGCAAGCTGGGCCAGACTGTAGCCATTGCTGCGACCGGATTGCGCCGGTCGCGGCCTTTTGAGTTTGCATTGCACGAAGTGATCGAAGGAACGGGACCATGACAATCAGAAAGCTCGCGACGGGATGCGTGGTGGCCGCACTGGCGCTGGGTCAGACCGCACCCGCCATGGCCGACGGCGACGCCGTGGTGGGCGGCATCATCGGCGGCGTGATCGTGAACGAGGCCAACAAGAACCGGCGCACGACGACGACGCAGCGCACCACGACGCGCACAACCATGTCGAGCGCGCAGCGCGAGGAAAACCGCGACGTGCAGGTTGCGCTCAACTACTTCGGTTATCCGGTCGGTACGCCTGACGGGGTTCTTGGCCGCCAGTCGCGCGCGGCGATTGCGGAGTATCAGGCGACGCTCGGCTATCCGCCGTCGGGCCAGTTGACGGAGTATGAGCGCAATCATCTCATCGCCTCCTATCACCGCGGTATCGCGGGCGGGCCGGTGACGATGCAGCAGGCCGCCGCCAATCCGATGGGGATGCGCGGACTTCTGGTCGCCTGGCGCGACGAGGCCGCCGGTGTCACCCCGCCGCAGGGCCAGATGGCGCTGGTGCCGCTGCAGCCCG
>JBGSNN010000289.1:0-5153 GCA_041739655.1 Albidovulum sp.
GATCGTCCGATCCCCGCCTCGGTGATCAGGTCGCCCGTGCGGATGGCATCGTAGCGCCGCGAAAAGATCAGCCGGATGAGGGCGTCAAAAACGGCCTTGCGTGTCCGCCGGATTCGGCGATCCGCATCGCTGGGGTTGGCCATGTCCATCCCGTCAGCCTAGCCGCTCCGCGCCCTGAAATCATTGATCATGGCAAGGCCGTTTCCGGACTTCCGCCGCCGCCGCCGACGGCGCTTCTTCTTGCGACCGGGGTCGCCCTCGGTGCTTGCCTGCGGGGCTTCGGCGACCGCCTCGGCCTCCTCGGTTGCGTCAATCTCGTCCTCGGCTTCGACGATGTCCTCGACCTCGGCCTCGTCTTCAACCTCGTCCGCCATGCGCAGCGCGTTGACCGAGACCACCTGGCTCAGCACCTCCGCGACGTTCCGCGTGGCGGTCTTGAACTTCTCGATCTCGTAGTCGGGGCTGATGCGGGTGGGGTCCGCCTCGACCCGCACCGCCATGCCGTAGCGCGCCTCGATCTGCGCGATATGCTCGCGCTTGTAGTTGACGAGGAAGTTGATGACCGCAGTCGGTGCCTTGAGCAGCACCTCGCGCGACCGCTTGCGGGTGCCTTCCTCCTCGATCTGACGCAGGATCTGCAGCGCAAGGCTGTCATCCGAGCGGATGATGCCGGTGCCATGGCAATGGCTGCAGGGCTGCGTGGTGGATTCCAGCATCCCGGGGCGCAGCCGCTGACGGCTCATCTCCAGAAGGCCAAAGCCCGAGATGCGGCCGACCTGGATGCGGGCGCGGTCGGTCTTGAGCTTGTCCTTAAGGCGCTTTTCAACGGCGGCGTTGTTCTTGCGCTCTTCCATGTCGATGAAATCGATGACGATCAGCCCGGCGAGGTCGCGCAGGCGCAGTTGCCGCGCCACTTCCTCGGCCGCCTCAAGGTTGGTCTTGAGCGCGGTATCCTCGAGCGAGCCTTCCTTGGTCGAGCGGCCCGAGTTCACGTCGATGGCCACCAGCGCCTCGGTGATGCCGATGACGATGTAGCCGCCGGATTTCAGTTGCACCGTTGGATTGAACATCCCGGCGAGGTAGCTTTCGACCTGGTGGCGGGCGAAGAGCGGCAGGCCCTCGGTGTAGTGCTTCACGTTCTTGCCGTGCGACGGCATGATCATCTTCATGAAGTCCTTGGCGGCGCGGTAGCCTTCGACGCCTTCGACCAGAACCTCGTCGATATCCTTGTTGTAAAGATCGCGGATCGACCGCTTGATGAGGTCGCCTTCCTCATAGATCGGCGCCGGGGCGATCGACTTGAGCGTCAGGTCGCGGATCTGTTCCCAAAGCCGCATCAGGTATTCGTAGTCGCGCTTGATCTCGGCCTTGGTGCGTTGGCTTCCGGCGGTGCGGATGATCAGGCCCGCACCCTGCGGCACCTCGATCTCGGAGGCGATTTCCTTCAGCTTCTTGCGGTCTGCGACGTTGGTGATCTTGCGGGAAATGCCACCACCGCGCGCGGTGTTCGGCATCAGCACACAGTAGCGCCCCGCGAGGCTGAGGTAGGTGGTGAGGGCGGCGCCCTTGTTGCCGCGCTCTTCCTTGACCACCTGGACCAGCATGATCTGGCGGACCTTGACCACTTCCTGGATCTTGTAGCGCCGCGGCCGCGGCTTGCGCGGCTGGCGGATTTCCTCGGTCACGTCCTCTTCGGCGACGGATTCAATCTCGTCATCGGTGTCCGAGGCGTGATCGGCGGCGACATAGGGCTCTTCGCGCTCCTCATCGGGCGCGGGCGCATCAGCGGCGCGGTCAGCGGTCGCAGCCTCGTCCCGGTCGTCCTGCGGCGCCGCCCCGGTGGTCGCTTCCTGGTCGAAATCGACAACGCCCATGCCGGGAATGTCGTCGCTGGACACCACCTTGTCGTCGCTGCGCGCAGATTCGGCCCGCGGTCTGCCGCTGCGGCGCGATCTGCGGCCGCGCGCATCCTCGGCCTCGTCCTGTTCGGCAAAGGCGCGCTCTTCCTCGAGCAAGGCCTGCCGGTCGGCGACCGGAATCTGGTAGTAGTCGGGGTGAATCTCCGAGAAGGCGAGGAAGCCGTGGCGGTTGCCGCCGTAATCGACGAAGGCCGCCTGGAGCGAGGGTTCGACCCGCGTGACCTTGGCTAGATAGATGTTGCCGGCAAGCTGGCGTTTGTTGACGGTCTCGAAGTCGAATTCCTCGACCTTGTTTCCGTCCACCACCACGACGCGGGTCTCTTCCGCGTGGGTGGCATCGATGAGCATTTTCTTGGCCATGAATACTTTCCGAACGCCGAATGCCGCCGCAATCCCGGAGGCGCGACGGAGGTCTGGCGTTCAATTGCTGAGGCGACGATGGCGGAGGAGCGCATGGCGGCGGCGGCCAATGGCCTGGTCCGGTCGTCCTGCTCTGGCCTCGCGCGTTTCATCGCGGTTTTGTCCCGGGCGCCTCCAAGGCGCCCATTTCGGGCCCCTGCCCTGTCAGGGCACGGGGCGGTGCAGTCGACCTTGCGGCCATTCGGCCTGCCTTCCCCGCGCCCATTTGGCGGATTGCCCGGACGCCGGTTGGCAGAGAATCTGGTGATGCGGACCGTAGCGACAACGCATGGTCAGCAGGAACGCACATTAGCGGGGATCGTCGCAAAATGACAATGGGTTTTTATCGGCCAAACGCGCGGCGCCGCTCGTCGCGCGGGTTCAGGGTGACTTGCCGGCCTCTGACACGCCCCGGTCAGAGGTAGTCGGAGCGCTGCAATCCGTATTTCGCCATCTTCTCGTTCAGCGTCCGACGCGGCAGGCAAAGCTCCTCCATCACCGAGGTGATCGATCCCCTGTGGCGCCGCATGGTGTTGTCGATCAACATCTTCTCGAAGCTCTCGACATAGTCCTTGAGCGGTTTGCCTTCGGTGGTGATGGTCGGCCCGGCCTCTTCGTTCTCCGACATCAGGAGCGAGGCGATGGAGCCCGAGCCGCGGCGGTTCTGCAGCACCGCACGCTCGGACACGTTGATGAGCTGGCGGACATTGCCCGGCCAGGGCGCCTGAAGAAGCTGGGCCGCTTCCTGTGCCGTCACCTGCGGTGCGTCACAGCCGTATTCCTCGGCGAACTGCTCGCTCAGCCGGGTGAAGAGCGTCAGGATATCCTCGCCGCGCGCCCGCAGTGGCGGCAGCGTTATCTTGAGCGCGGCGAGACGGTAGTAGAGGTCGGGGCGCAAGGCATCTTCGACCGTGCGGCCCTGCTCGTGATCGTTGCAGATGGCGATGATGCGGGTCTCGGCCGGGGTGCCCTGGTCGTTGATGAAGGTCAGAAGGCGGGCCTGCAAGGGCTGGCTCAACGCCTCGATATCCTCAAGCACCAGGGTGCCGCCACGGCCCTCTTCGACCAGCGGGATCTGCCCGCCGTCCTCCATCGGCCCGAAGAGCCGGGTGGACAGCATCTCCTCGGTGAAGGCGGCGCAGGAGATCACGCAGAACTTCTTGCCCGCGCGCGGTCCGACGGCATGAAGCGCATGGGCGACAAGGGTCTTGCCGGTCCCGGTCTCGCCGTCGATCAGCACATGGCCGTCGGCCTGGCCAAGATCGAGGATATCCTCGCGCAGGCGCTCCATCGCCGGCGAGGCGCCGATAAGCTTCTTCATGATGGTGGAGCCGTCCGACAGTTCCCGGCGCAGCGCGCGGTTGTCGAGCGTCAGGCGCCGGCTCTGGCTCGCGCGTTTGGCAAGCTCGGTCATGCGGTCGGGGTTGAAGGGCTTTTCGAGAAAGTCGTAGGCGCCGACGCGCATCGCCTCGACCGCCATCGGCACGTCGCCATGGCCGGTGATCATGATGACCGGCAGACCGCTGTCGACGCTCATCAGCTTCTTGAGGAAGGCCATGCCGTCCATGCCGGGCATCTTGATGTCGCTGACGACGACACCGGGATAGTCCGCCCCGATCCCCTTCAGCGCATCTTCGGCGCTGGCATAGGTCTCGGTATCGAAACCCGAAAGCGCCAGCCACTGGCTGATCGACTGTCGCATGTCCTGCTCGTCATCGACGATGGCAATCTTCATAGCACGTGCCATTCTTACCTCATTCCGCTGCTTGCGAACTTGCGCCCAATATGGGGAGTTGAACTTCGAATACAGCCCCCCCGCCTTGTGCGTTGCGCGCCGTGAGCCGTCCGCCAAAGTCCTTCACGATACCCGAAGAGATCGCAAGGCCAAGGCCAACGCCCTCGCCCGGCTTCTTGGTCGTGTAGAACGGTTCAAAGAGATTATCGAGATCGGTGATGCCGTGGCCGTTGTCGCGGACCGCCAGCATCGCGGTTTCGCCCGCCGACATCAGGATCTCGATCTGCGGTTTATCGACCTCCTTCGTGGCGTCGAGCGCGTTGCGCAGAAGGTTGATGATGACCTGTTCCAGCCGCACCCGGTCGGCCTGCACCATCACCGCAACCCGCGGCAGGGTGCGCGAGATATGCACAGACCGCGTCCGCAGAGTTGGCTCCATCATCGACAGCGCCGAAGACAGGCAGACCCTGAAATCGACCGGCTCGAACGCCTCGCCACCCTTGCGCGCATAGCTCTTCAGCTGCCGGGTGATCGCGCCCATCCGCTCGATCAGATCGTCGATGCGCTGGAACGACGACAGCGCCTCTTCCGGTCGCCGCCGCTGCAACAGAAGCTGCGCCCCGGCAAGATAGGTCTTCATCGCCGCCAGCGGCTGATTGAGTTCGTGGCTGACTGCCGCCGACATCTCGCCCAGCGCGGCGAGCTTGGAGGATTGCGCCAGCGTCTGCTCGGCGACGGCAAGGTCCTTCTGCACCTTCTCGCGTTCGGCGATTTCGCGCTGAAGCCGCGCGTTCAACTGCCGCAATTCGGCAGATTCACGGCGGAACAGCGCCGATTGCCGTCGCGCCCGGCGTGACAGGACGTAGAAGATCAGCGCGAGAAGCACGGCAAAGCCCATGATCTCGAGCGCGAGAACCGCGTTCACCTGGTCGCGGACCGAGGTATAGGTGGTGAAGCTGACAAGCCGCCAGCCGCGGAAGGGAATCCGGGCCTCGTTGCGGATCACCGCCTCACCGCCGACATAGGCGTCGGCCGCGGGCGAGGTCCAGTCCGAGGTCGCCTGCAACGCGCGCTCAAGCGCCGTCGCGGGCGGCGTTCCG
>JBGSNN010000328.1:0-4268 GCA_041739655.1 Albidovulum sp.
GCCGCCGCCGTGAAGCCACCCTGCGGCAGGTCGAGCGCCGCGATCCGCGCGTCGGTCGCCGCCACCCGGGCAGCATCGGTCCGCTTTGGTGCCGCCATCATGCCTTCTCCCCGAGGATGTCGGCATAGCCGTTCTCTTCAACCTCGAGCGCCAGCTCCGGCCCGCCGGTCTTGATGATTCGGCCATCGGCCATGATATGCACGACATCAGGCTTGATATGATCGAGAAGGCGCTGGTAGTGCGTGATGACCACGAAGCCACGCCCCGCGCTGCGCAGCGCGTTCACGCCGTCCGCCACCAGCTTCATGGCATCCACGTCAAGTCCGGAATCGGTCTCGTCGAGAATGCACATCTTGGGCTCCAGAATCGCCATCTGCAGGATCTCGTTGCGCTTCTTCTCGCCGCCCGAGAAGCCCACGTTGACCGGACGTTTCAGCATTTCGGCGTCGATCTTGAGGGTCTTGGCCTTGTCGCGGACCAGCTTCAGGAAATCACCCGCGCTGATTTCATCCTCGCCGCGCGCCTTGCGCTGGGCGTTGAGCGCGGTGCGCAGGAAGGTCATGTTGCCGACGCCCGGAATCTCGACCGGATACTGGAACGCCAGGAACAGACCCGCCGCAGCGCGCTCTTCCGGCTCCATCTCCAGCAGGTCATGGCCATCCATCGTGGCGCTGCCGCCCGTCACCTCGTAGCCGTCGCGGCCCGAAAGAACGTAGGACAAGGTCGATTTGCCCGATCCGTTCGGCCCCATGATCGCATGGACCTTGCCCGCCTCGACGGTCAGATCGACGCCCTTGAGGATCTGCTTGTCCTCGTCCTGAAGACGGACCTGGAGATTCTTGATTTCGAGCATGATCACCTCGCAAAATGGATCGGGCGGCCGACGGGCGTCATGCCCGGGCCGCGTATCAGTCGGATGTAGAGCGGTGCTAGCCGTGGGGGGTGACCCGGAAGTCCTTGCCCTGTTCGGCCATCGTCGCGGCATAGTCCGCCGAGAACACCTCGGACCAGAGTTCCGGCGCGTTCGATGCCACTGCGGCCTCGCCGTAGTGCATCACGACGCAGCCGATCATCAGCGACGCAAAGCGCTGCTTGGTGAACAGATGCAGAAGCGCCATCAGAACGCCCGCGATGATGAAGGAGAAAAGGATCATGCCGCGCGGTCCCAGATCGTAGAACGCGTCCGGCAGGCCCTGCATCTTGGCCATGTTGAAGTAGAGAACCCGGCCCATCAGCACCGCGGACATGCCGCAGAAGAAGGCAATCACGACCATCAGCTTTTCCGCGAAGGTCCGCTTCGGCCGCTTCGGCTTGTCGCCGAACTTGCGCTTGAAGGCCTTGTGCGTCGCCTTGCCGAGCACGTCGGCATGCTCGTACTGCTTGCCGGTCTGGATACGCTGCAGCCGCGCCTGAAATGCCGATTTCTGTTCCGCTGCAACGACCATGACGTCCAATCCGTCCCGAAATATTCTCTCTCGCCCCCGGTATTGCGCGATGTTTGGGGCGGAAATGCGGTGCAGATTCGGGGCATTTCATGTCCGTCGCGTCCACTTCCTGCCGCAGTTCGCGACGCGGCGTCAGGACCTGTCGCCGCTCTGTGCGCCGCAACCGGCTGTGGCCCGTCGGCGCCGCACACCGATATATCGCTTGCCCCCGCATCGGCCCTACCCCAGCGTGACCGCCGTGCCCGAGGCCGAAACCATGAGCATGTTGTTGATGACCTCATAGTCGAGATCGACGCCGACGATGGCGTTGGCACCCATCCCGGCGGCGCGCTCCTCCATCTCGTGGAGCGCGGTTTCCCGCGCCCGGGCCAGCTCCTGCTCGTAGGCCGCCGAGCGGCCGCCAACAACGTCGCGGACCGCCGCGAAAAGATCGCGGAAGATATTGGCGCCAAGGATCGCCTCGCCCGTGACGATGCCATGATAGCGCGTGATCTTCTGGCCCTCGACGGACGGCGTGGTGGTAACGATCATCGTCATGCCCCCTCAAATATCGTTCAGTATCATGCCACTGACGACGCGGCGAACAAAGGCCGCCATACCCTCGGAGCCAGAAGCCCGGTCCTTGAGATGGATGGTCAGATCCGGCCGGACCGCGGCGATCACGCCCACAAGGTCGCCGCGGATATCGTCGTCAAGGCCCGCACCCATGATCACGCAAGCGATCCCCGGTTCGTGCTCAAGCTGATGCACCACCTCGCCGTGGTCGTGCGCGCCAAGCCAGCGGATCGGCAGATCCTCCAGATCGTCCGCCAGATGGCCGACAATGCCCGGCAGCTTGCCGATCAGCAGGACAACGGGCTTCATCACCCCACACTCCCCTCAAGCGAGATCGCCACCAGGCTCTGCGCCTCCATGGCGAACTCCATCGGCAGCGCCTGCAGCACCTCGCGGCAAAAGCCGTTGACGACAAGCGCCACCGCCGCCTCCTCGTCGATGCCGCGCGACCGGCAGTAGAAAAGCTGGTCTTCATCGACCTTCGAGGTCGTCGCCTCATGCTCGACGCGGGACGAGGTGTTCTTGACCTCGATATAGGGCACCGTGTGAGCCCCGCAGGTGTCGCCGATCAGCAGAGAGTCGCACTGAGTGTAGTTCCGCGAGTTCGTCGCCTTCGGGTGCATCGACACCAGCCCGCGATAGGTGTTCTGCGCACGACCCGCGGAAATCCCTTTGGATACAATGCGCGAGCGGGTGTTCTTGCCAAGATGGATCATCTTGGTGCCGGTGTCGGCCTGCTGGTGATTGTTGGCGATGGCGATCGAGTAGAACTCGCCTTGGGCATCGTCGCCGCGCAGGATGCAGGACGGGTATTTCCAGGTGATCGCCGATCCGGTCTCGACCTGGGTCCACATCACCTTGGCCCGTGCCTCGCGGCAGTCGGCGCGCTTGGTGACGAAGTTATAGATGCCCCCCTTGCCCTCTTCGTCGCCCGGATACCAGTTCTGCACCGTCGAGTATTTCACCTCGGCGTCTTCCAGAATGACGATCTCCACCACCGCCGCATGCAGTTGTGCGACATCGCGCTTCGGCGCCGTGCAGCCTTCGAGGTAGCTGACGTAGGAGCCCTTGTCGGCGATGATGAGCGTGCGCTCGAACTGGCCGGTGTTTTCCGCGTTGATGCGGAAGTAGGTGGAAAGCTCCATCGGGCAGCGCGTCCCCGGCGGGATATAGACGAAGGAGCCGTCGGAAAAGACCGCCGAATTGAGCGTCGCGAAGAAGTTGTCGGACTGCGGCACCACCGAGCCCAGATACTTGCGCACAAGGTCCGGATGCTCGCGGATCGCCTCGGAGATCGAACAGAAGATGACCCCCGCCTTGGCCAGTTCCTCCTTGAAGGTCGTGCCGAGGCTGACCGAATCAAAGACCGCGTCCACCGCCACCTTCCGACCCTCGGCAGGGGCCGCATCCTCGCCCTCCACTCCGGCGAGAATCATCTGCTCTTTCAGAGGGATACCGAGTTTTTCGTAGGTCGCCAGAAGCTTCGGATCGACCTCGTCCAGCGACTTCGGCCTGGCCTCCATGCTCTTCGGCTTGGCGTAGTAGTACTGCGACTGGTAGTCGATCTCCGGATAGCGGAGCATCGCCCAGTGCGGCTCCTCCATCTCCTTCCAGCGCGCGAAGGCCTTGAGCCGCCACTCGGTCATCCAGTCCGGCTCGCCGTTCTTGGCCGAGATCAGCCGGACGATGTCCTCGTTGAGACCCATCGGCGCGAAATCCATCTCGATCTCGGTTTCCCAGCCGTATTTGTAGGCGCCCATGCCCTGAACGGTTTCCACGGTCTCGCGGTCGACGCCGTCGCGGATTTCGATCTCTGCGGTCTCGTTCTTGTCCAAAGCCATCGCCTTCTTCTCCGATATGTCCATCGCGCGTCGCCTCAGGCGGCCCGCGCCCGCTGCCGGGCCCGGGCTGCGAGCCAAGCCGCGGCAAAGCGGTCGAGGTCTTCTTCCGTCGTCGTCGGCCCGATCGAGATGCGGATCGCCGACCCCGCCTCGCGCGCATCATAGCCCATCGCCCGCAGCACACGGCTCGCCGTCACCTTGCCCGACGAACAGGCCGAGCCTGCCGACACGGCAAAGCCCGCAAGGTCCATCTGCATCACCTGCGTCTCGCCTCTCCAGCCCGGCGTGAGCAGGCACGATGTATTCGGCAGCCGCGCGCAGTCCCTACCGACAAAGATGGTGTCTTCCGCAGCGGCTGCAAGCCGCGCCTCGAGCCCGTCGCGCAGAGCCGCCACCCGGGTCCAGACCCCGTCCGCCAGATCCCGCG
>JBGSNN010000366.1:0-1837 GCA_041739655.1 Albidovulum sp.
CCTGGGCCGCCGCGCCCGCGCGTTCGGCGGCGGCGGGATCGCTTCTGGCCAACGACCCGCATCTCGATTTCTCGGCGCCGACGCTCTGGTATCTGGCGCGGCTGGACCTTGCGTCGGGCGGCGTCATCGGCGCGACGATCCCGGGGATTCCGGCGGTGCTGGCCGGGCGCAATGCCGCCTTCGGCTGGGGCATCACGGCGGCGTCAGCGGACGATCAGGACATCAAGCTCGAAGAGCTGAACCCTGCCGATCCGGAACGCTACCGCACGCCGGACGGCTGGAAACCCTTCGTGATCCGCAAGTCGATCATCGAGGTGAAGGATGCCCAGCCGATCACGGTCACACTGCGCTGGACCGACAATGGCCCGGTGCTGCCGGGGTCGCATTACGACCTCGCCTCCATCACCCCACCCAATCATGTCGCGGCGCTGAGCTGGACCGCGCTCGACGCTGCCGACCGCTCGATGACGGCGGCACTCAAGCTCATGCAGGCGAAAAGCCGCGATGAGGGGATCGCGGCCGGCGCGGATTTCATCGCTCCGGCCGAGAACGTGGTGATGGCGGACCAGAGCGGCATCGCCATGGTGATGTTCGGCGCGATGCCGGGGCGCGATCCCAAGATGCAGGGACAAGGACGGTTGCCGTCGCTCGGCTGGATGCCGGAGAACCGCTGGGGGCCGCGCCTGCCCTATGCCGACAATCCGCGCTTTGACGATCCCTCTGGCGGGATCGTCGGCAACACCAACAACAAGACAATCGACCGCGCCTTTCCGCGCCATGTCACCTTCGACTGGGGCGATACGCAGCGGGTGCAGCGCTGGACCCGCCTGATGCAGGAGCGCGAGGTCCACAGCCGCGAAAGCTTCATCGCGGCGCAGCTCGACACCACCTCGCCCACCGCGCGGACCTTGCTGCCGCTGATCGGCGCCGACCTCTGGTTCACCGGCGAAGCCGCACCCGAGGGCACGCCGGAGCGGCTGCGCCAGCGCGCGCTGCAGATCCTGGCCGAGTGGGACGGCGACATGAACGAACACCTGCCGGAACCGCTGATCTATGCGGCCTGGGTGCGGGCGTTGCAGAACCGCCTGATCCGGGATGAGCTTGGGCCTCTGGCCGACAGCATCACCTCGGTCCAGCCCTTGTTCATCGAGCGGGTCTATCGCAACGTCGGCGGCGCCGGACGCTGGTGCGACATCATGCAGTCGGCCCCTGAGGAGACCTGCAGCGAGGTGGCGCGGATGGCGCTCGACGACGCGCTGCTGGAGCTGTCCGAGAGATACGGCCGCAGCGTCGAAAGCTGGCGCTGGGGCGATGCCCATCAGGCGCGGCAGGACCACGAGGTGCTGGGCGACATGCCGGTGCTGAAATGGGTGGTGAACATCCGGCAATCGACGAGCGGCGGCGACAACACACTGAACCGCGGCCTGACCGCGGGGACCGGCCGCGAGCCGTATCTCAGCGTCAATGGCGCGGGCTATCGCGGCGTCTATGACTTCGCCGATCCGGACAGTTCGGTCTTCATCATCTCGACCGGCCAGTCGGGCCACCCGCTCAGCCGCCACTATGACGACATGAGCGAATTGTGGCGGCGCGGCGAATATGTCCCGATGTCGCTTGACCCGGCGCTCGCGCGGGCGGCGGCGACCGGGATCACCCGGCTTGAACCCGTCGTGGCGGGCGCTGGTGGCTAGGCGCTACTGGGTCGCCTTCAGGGCCGGATAGGCGGCGCGGAACTTCGCGAAGGCCGCGTCGAAGGCAGGCGTCAGCGCGGCGACGGGGGCGATGTCCTCGCCGAGATCGGGGGTCCGCATCGTCAGCAGGGGATCGGCCCCGGTGC
>JBGSNN010000381.1:0-2124 GCA_041739655.1 Albidovulum sp.
ACGCTCGACGGGTTCTCCGGGCTGCTCTGGTGGGGCGACGCCGACACCGGCCGCGCGCTCTCCAGGGCGCTTGCGGCCCGCAAGGGGCCGATCCTGCCGGTCATCACCGCGATGCCCGATCGCGGCCATGTCGCCCAGGAACGCCACGTTTGCGTCGATACCACCGCCTCGGGCGGCAACGCGGCGCTGCTGGCCGAAGCGGGTTCCGCTTGACGCCCAGGCACGGATCGGAAACCGTGTCATCATGTTTCCGATCCGCGACCACAACCCCTCCGCGCGCGCACCCTACGTCGTCTATGCGCTGATCGCAGTCAACGTTCTCATCTTCCTTGCGCAACTGCCCTACATGAGCGACGACCGCGCGTTGGCGGGCTTCTGGGGCGACCGCGCGCTCTATCCCGCCGCCGTCACCGAATACGGCAACTACACCGGCATCTTCACCTCGATGTTCCTGCATGCGGGCTGGATGCATATCGCGGGCAACATGCTGTTTCTCTGGATCTTCGGCGATAATCTCGAAGACCAGTTCGGGCCAGTCGGCTTTCTTCTCTTCTATCTCGCGGCCGGGATCGCGGCCGCACTCGCCCATATCGCGGCTGCGCCCAGTTCGACCATCCCGACGGTCGGGGCCTCAGGCGCCATTGCCGGCGTCATGGGCGGCTATCTCCTGCTCTTTCCCAGGGCGCGGGTCGATGTGCTGATGATCTTCGTGATCTTCTTCAAGGTCTTCTCGCTCCCCGCCTGGGTCATGCTCGGCCTCTGGTTCGGGCTTCAGGTCTTCAGCGGCCTGAATTCTTCGGCCGATGCGCCAGGCGTCGCCTTCTGGGCCCATGCGGGGGGCTTCCTCGCCGGGATGGCGCTGGTGCTGCCGCTCTGGCTCAGGCGTGGCGGCCTCGGCTACTGGCAGGCGCATCACGGCAAGCCGCCACATCCCGACGCGATCTATGGCCCGTCGTCGATCCCGCGCGTGCGCAGGCGCCGCTGACGGCCGCGCCCCCTACTTTCTGTCGGAAACTACGCTCGGGGGTGAATTGGCCAGAGGCCAAGAGGGGGCGGACAGCCCCCTTTCGCCTCACTCCGGCGCGCGCAACGCCTTGGTGAGCGCAGCAAATATCTCGCCGTTTCCGGCGACGATGGAGCCGCTCTCGAAGATGTCCCGGCCTTCCCGCACGGCCTCGGCAAAGCCGCCAGCCTCGCGCACCAGAACGACCCCCGCAGCCATGTCCCAGGCGTGGAGTTCGCGCTCCCAGTAGGCATCGAAGCGACCCGCCGCCACATAGGCGAGGTCGAGCGCCGCGGCGCCCCAGCGTCGCACCCCTGCCGTCGCAGGCATCAGCCGGGCGAGGTCGCGCATGGTGGCGGGCAGCGTCTTCTTGGTGCCGAAGGGGATCCCGGTGGCGAGCAACGCCTCGGACATCGTCCGGCGCCCGGAAACCCGGATCCGGCTTTCGTTCATCCAGGCGCCCTGGCCCTTCTCGGCAAAGAACATCTCGTCCTTGGCCGGGTCAAAGACCACGCCCGCGACGATCTCGCCCTTGTGCTCGAGCGCAATGGAGATCGCCCAGTGCGGCAGCCCGTGCAGAAAGTTCGTCGTGCCGTCCAAGGGATCGACGATCCAGCGCCGCGTCGGGTCGGCGCCATCCGTCGCGCCGGTTTCCTCGCCGAGCCAGCCGTAGGTCGGGCGCGCCGCCATCAGATCCTCGCGGATCATGCTCTCGGCCGCCAGATCGGCGCGGCTGACGAAGTCGCCGGCGCCCTTGACCGAGACCTGCAGGTTCTCGACCTCGCGGAAATCCTTCACGAGGGAACGGCCGGCCCGGCGGGCGGCCTTGATCATCAGGTTGAGGTTGGCACTGCCTTGCA
The DNA here is from genome assembly GCA_041739655.1 of Albidovulum sp. Lineage (GTDB taxonomy): Bacteria > Pseudomonadota > Alphaproteobacteria > Rhodobacterales > Rhodobacteraceae > Albidovulum. Next base: position 1,864 of record JBGSNN010000381.1, read on the forward strand.
TCATCGGTCTCCGGGATCAGGGGCGGCCTATACGCGGCGCGGGCCGGGATGTGAAGGGCTATTCGGCCCCTCGGGGTGCATCCGGGGCGACCCGGCCATGCCACTGCCCGCGCCGTTCCAGCACCGCGCGCAGCAGCGTCGGCCGGTCCGTCATCAGCGCATCGACGCCGAGATCGAGAAGGCGCCCCATCTCGGCCTCCTCATCGACGGTCCAGACATGGACCTGCACGCCGCGGGCATGGGCGGCCGCGACGAAGCGGC
>JBGSNN010000382.1:0-4004 GCA_041739655.1 Albidovulum sp.
CACCGTCGCCGAGGCCCGCAAGGCCGGTGCGGCGATCGGCAAGGCGCTGGGCGCGGGCGGGGTCACGGTTGTCGCCGAAGGCCAGAGCCGTCTCGCAGACATCGCGCTCGGCCTCGCGCTCAGGTCCTACGACTTCACCGCGCACAAGACCGCGGCGGCAAAGGAGCGCGGCGAAGCGGTGATCCTGTCCACCGATCCGGAGGCTGACGAAAAGGCTGCCGCGTCGGCGCTGGCGCTGGCCGAGGGGGTCGCTTTCACCCGCGATCTGGTCAACGAACCGGCAAATGTGCTGACCACCGTGGATTTCGCCGACCGTCTGAAGGCAATGGAGAAGATCGGCCTCAAGGTCGAGGTGCTGGACGAGCCGGACCTCGCCAAGCTCGGCATGGGCGCGCTTCTCGGCGTCGGGCAGGGATCGGAAAGCCCCTCCAAAGTCGTGGTGATGCACTGGCTGGGTGGCAAGAAAGGCGATGCCCCCTTCGCGCTGGTCGGCAAGGGCGTCGTCTTTGATACCGGCGGCATCTCGATCAAGCCGGCCGCGGGCATGGAAGAGATGACGATGGACATGGGCGGCGCCGGTGTCGTCGCCGGGGTCATGCGGACGCTCGCGCTGCGCAAGGCCAGGGCCAATGTCGTCGGCCTCGTCGGGCTGGTCGAGAACATGCCTGACGGGCGCGCGCAGCGGCCGGGCGACGTGGTGACATCCATGAAGGGCGACACCATCGAGGTCATCAACACGGATGCCGAGGGGCGGCTCGTCCTCGCCGACGTGCTCTGGTACGCGCAGGAGCGCTTCAAGCCGACTGGCGTCATCAACCTTGCGACCCTCACCGGCGCGATCATCATCGGCCTCGGCCATGAGAAAGCGGGCGTCTTTTCCAATGACGACAAGCTCTGCAACGCCTTCCTCAAGGCGGCGGCGGCCGAGGGCGAGGGCGCCTGGCGGATGCCGATGGGGCAGGCCTATGACGATACGCTCAAATCCCGCATCGCCGACATGAAGAACGTCGGCGGCCGCCCCGGTGGCGCGATCGTGGCGGCGCAGTTCATCCGGCGTTTCGTCAAGGACGAGATGCCGTGGATTCACCTCGACATCGCGGGCGTCGCGCTGCCGCCGCAGGAAACCGCGCTTGCCCCCAAGGGTGCCACCGGCTGGGGCGTGATGGCGCTGAACCGCCTGATTGCGGACATGCTGGAGGGCTGATGGGGACCGCGTTCTTCTACCACCTGACACGCTCGCCCCTGGAGACGACGCTGCCGATGCTGCTCGCGCGGTCGCTCGAGGCCGGGTGGCATGTCGTGGTGCGCGGGGTGGACCGGGCGCGGCTGGACTGGCTCGACCAGAAACTCTGGGTCGGGCCGGAGGAGAGCTTCCTGCCGCATGGCCTTGCGGGTGGTCCGCATGACGCGGTGCAGCCGGTGCTGCTGACGACCGGGCGCGCGATGCCCAACGGCGCGCGCTGCCTGATGAGCATTGATGGCGCCGTGGTCGATCCCGCCGACTGCGCCGGGCTGGAGCGGCTCTGCGTGATCTTCGACGGCAATGATCCGGCGGCGGTCGAGACCGCCCGCAGCCAGTGGAAGGTGCTGACCGGCGCAGGCGTGCCAGCGCAGTACTGGAGCGAGGAGGCAGGCCGCTGGCAGAAGAAGGCCGAGAGCGGATGACGCAAGGCGCCCGACCCGGTCGGGTCGGCGCGCGCAGGGGGGGAGGCGGAACCATGACGATCGCGCACACGGCTGACGAGATGATCGGCGGCATGACGCCCGAGCTGCAACCGGGCGAGTTCGTGTTCGTCTGCTTTCACGACGACAGCCTGTGCGGGCAGGTCCTCGCGGCGGCCGTGGCGACCTACCACGAGGCCGAGGGGCTGTCGGCGATCCTGCCGGTCGAGGTCGCGGCGGGTCCGGGCGTCGCCATAGGCCCTCTGATGCGCTGCATCACGCTCAGGGTCCATTCCGCGCTCGACGGTGTCGGCCTTACGGCGGCGGTGGCCGGGGCGCTGGCCGATGCCGGCATCGCCTGCAACATGGTTGCGGCGTTCCACCACGATCATGCCTATGTGCCGGCGGCGCGGGCCGAGGAGGCGCTTGGTTTACTCGAAGCGTTGCAGCGCTCGCGCAGACTCAGCGCCGGATGATCAGGCGGTCGCGGGCAAACGTGACCTCGTGGCGCGAAAGCCAGCTCATCCCCAGAAGCGAGGTGTCGAGCGCGCCGCCATTGACCGAGGCGGCGATGTCGGTGTCCACCACTCCGGCCAGTTCGAAGCTTGCGATGCGGACCGGGGCGGTCGCGACCATGCCGTTCGCGGTTTGGGCCGAACCGACGAAGGTCAGGCTCGCGGCGTCAAAGCCCGCACGGCTGGCGTCGCGGGCACTCAGGACGATGGTCGAGGCGCCGGTGTCGATGACAAAGCGGACCCTGGCCCCGTTGACCAGAGCGGTGACATAGAAATGTCCGTCCGCTGCGACCGGCACCTCGATCCCCTCCGCAGTCACCACCGGGTCGGTCGGCGCGGCCGCGCGCCGGATCGCGGGCCAAAGCCCGGCGATGGCCACCGCGCCGAGGAAGATCACCCCCCAGATCGCCATCTGGTGCAGCGTCCGGCCAAGGTTTTTCCGGCTTTCGACAAGGACATAGCCCCCGACCGCGACAAGCAGCAGGACAAGATAGACAAAGCGCGGAAGGTCCTCGCCCGCCATCGCTCAGATCAACCCGGTGCCCCGGATGCCGTCGAGCACGAATTGCACCGACAGCGCGGCCAGCAACATGCCGAGAAGCCGGGTGATGACGACGGTCCCGGTGCGGCCCAGCATGCGCTCGATCGGCGGGGAGGCGAGAAGAAAGAGATAGGTCGCGACAAGCATGAGGGCGAGCAGACCCAACACCGCCGCAGCGCCGCGCCAGTCGCCGCCGCTCTGGCCCATGAGCAGGATCATGGTGGCAATCGCACCCGGCCCGGCGATGAGCGGGGTGGCCAGCGGAAAGACCGAGGGGTCGTGATTGGCATCGGCCTGCTGGCCCTCGCGCCGCTGGGTACGCCGCTCGAACAGCATGTCGAGCGCGGTCAGGAACAGCAGGATGCCGCCGGCGATGCGGAAGGCGGGCATCGAGATGCCGATGAAGCCGAGGAGCGATTCCCCGAAAAGACCGAAGAGGGTGAGCAGAACGCCGGCGATCACGCAGGCGCGCAAGGCCAACCGGCGGCGATGCGCATCGTCCATGCCTTGGGTCAGCGCGATGAAAAGCGGGACGAGTCCCGGCGGGTCTATGACCACGAAGAGGGTCGCGAAGGCGGTGATGTAGAACTGCAATTCCAAGTCCTAAGCCTCTGCCGCTTCAAGTTTTTCCGCCGCCTTCACCCAGAGATCCTCGGCCCGGTCAAGCCCGTTCATCACCTCGGCATATTTCTTCTGCCAGATGAGGGCTTCCTCGGGCCGTTCGTAAAGCTCCGGCTTCGCCAGCTTCACCGCCAGCTTGTCGCGCATTTCGTTGAGCTTGGCGAGCCTTTCCTCACAGCGGCGGACCTCGGCGCGCAGCGCAAGCAAGGCCTCGCGCGAGGGGCGCACAGCCTTTTCCTTCGGCTTTTCGGGCGTTCGCGCAGGCTCATCGCCCGCCAGCAGCTCCTTGCGATAGCTTTCCAGATCGCCCTGGTAGGGCGTGACCTCGCCGCCCTTCACCAGCCAGAGCCGGTCCGCGACAAGACCGAGAAGGTGCATGTCGTGGCTGACGAGGATCACCGCGCCTGAATATTCGGTCAGCGCCTCGACCAGCGCCTCGCGGCTTTCGATATCGAGGTGGTTGGTCGGTTCGTCGAGGATCAGCAGATGCGGCGCGTCCAGCGTGGCCAGCAGCAGCGACAGCCGCGCCTTCTGCCCGCCCGAGAGCCGCGCCACAACCGTCTCGGCCTGGTCGGCGCCAAGCCCAAACCCGTCCACGCCGCAGTTGTTCGAGGCGATGGTCAGGTCCTTGACCCCGCTCTCTACCAACGCGTCGATCAAGAGTT
>JBGSNN010000129.1:0-1835 GCA_041739655.1 Albidovulum sp.
GTCCGCGGCCGAGGGGCGGGCGGAGAGGCTCCGCCAGCACGACCAGACCTGAAGCGCATCGGCGTTCACGATCACGCCGCCCCGCCGCGCGGCGATCTCCAGCGCCAGCGCCGACTTGCCGGACGCCGTCGGTCCGGCAACGAGAACCGGCCGGTCTTGCGATATTTTATCGAATGAGATCAGTATTTTGCCCGCGTTTCTTCAATCATTTGTCCGGCCCGATGACGTGATCTCGTCAGCGGCGCGTCGCGGGCGGTTGAACCCGGTCGTGATTTCCTTCATTTTGCGCCGCAACAAACGAGGCGGCAAGTGGAGCGTGCAATGAGCGGTACAGAAGAACCGAAGGTCAAATACAACCGCGTTCTTCTGAAAATATCGGGGGAGGCCCTGATGGGCGATCAGGGCTACGGCCTTCACCCCCCGACCGTCAGCCGCATCGCCGCCGAAGTGAAATCGGTCCACGATCTTGGTGTCGAGATCTGCATGGTGATCGGCGGCGGCAACATCTTTCGCGGCCTGCAAGGCAGCGCGCAGGGGATGGAGCGCACGACAGCGGATTACATGGGAATGCTTGCCACCGTGATGAACGCGCTCGCCATGCAGGCGGCGCTGGAACAGCTTGGCATCCATACCCGCGTGATCTCGGCGATCCCGATGGATCAGGTCTGCGAGCCCTATATCCGCCGCCGCGCCGTGCGTCACCTTGAGAAGAAGCGCGTCTGCATCTTCGCCGCCGGCACCGGAAACCCGTACTTCACCACCGATACCGCCGCGACGCTGCGCGCCAACGAGATGAGCTGCGAGGCGATCTTCAAGGGCACCAAGGTCGATGGCGTCTATGACAAGGACCCGAAGAAATTCGCCGATGCGAAGCGCTATGACACGGTGTCCTATGACGAGGTTCTGCAGCAGCATCTTGGTGTCATGGACGCCTCGGCGATCGCGCTCGCGCGCGACAACAACCTGCCGATCATCGTCTTTTCGCTGGACGAACCGGGCGGCTTCCGCGGCATTCTTGCAGGGCACGGAACCTACACGACGGTCACAGGCTGAAACAGTATCTTTCTTTGGGCGTTCTATGTAAAAGAGCGCGCAGACTTGCGAGACGAGCAGAAACGGAACCTTTGGATGGCCGACGAAACCGAGATTGATATTGATGACCTCTCCCGGCGCATGGACGGCGCCATCGCCTCTCTCCGCCACGAATTTGCCAGCCTCAGGACCGGCCGCGCCGCGGCCTCGATCGTCGAGCCGGTGATGGTCGATGCCTATGGCGCGCTGACGCCGATCAACCAGGTCGGCACGATCAATGTGCCCGAGCCGCGCATGGTCACCGTGAATGTCTGGGACAAGGGCCTGGTGAGCCGGGTGGAGAAGGCGATCCGCGATTCCGGCCTCGGCATCAATCCGCAGACGAACGGCACCATCATCATGCTGCCGATCCCGGAGCTGAACGAAGAGCGGCGCCGCGAATTGACCAAAGTTGCCGCGCAATATGCCGAACACGCCCGAGTCGCGATCCGCAATGTGCGCCGTGACGGGATGGACCAGATCAAGAAGGCCAAGACCGACGGGATGAGCGAAGACGACCAGAAGTTCTGGCACGACGAGGTGCAGGGCCTGACCGACAGGTCGATCACCGCCGTCGACAGGGCTCTGGAAGAGAAACAGGCGGAGATCATGCAGGTCTGAGGATCTGCGTGGGGGCGGGAACGGGCCGGAAAGGGCAGGGCCAATGGCCGCGAAGGATATCACGGGCACGATGCCGTCCCATGTCGCCATCATCATGGATGGCTATGGCCGGTGGGCCTCGGCGCGCGGCTGGCCGCGTCTCG
>JBGSNN010000450.1:0-3781 GCA_041739655.1 Albidovulum sp.
GGAATCCGTCGGACAAAAGAGGCGCAGCTTCCAGCTGATGATCTCCGAGAAGAAGCCGTCCGCCTTGAGCCGGTCCTTAGCGGCTTCCGTGAAGCCCGATAGCTCAATCCGGTTCACGCCCATGACCCGGGAGCGGTGCAACTCCATCCCTTCAACGAAGCGCACCACGGTCTTGCCCTCCAGAACGAGGGCATGGACCTGCGCCGCCGTGAGTTTCGGCGCGTCATCGGCAAGCGTGGTCGCGACCCAAGCGGGCGAGACCCGGCGGCCGATGATGCGTTGGCCATCGTCGGTCTGCAGGCGATAGACGCGGGTTTGGTCCTGGGGAAGTTGTTTCCAGATCGGCAGCAAGAGCCCAGCAACGATATGCAGCGTGGACTCGCTGAACTCCGGCACTTCAGCCAGTTCCGCAGTCCAGGCGGCGGTGAAGGCCGCGCGGTCGGCTTCCAGCCAGTGAATGTCGTCCATGATCTTGGCCGGAACCGTGCTTGCCTCAGTCGGCCGGATCAGACGCAGCCGGGGTTCGATGGTGCCATCGTCGAGCATCAGGCTAGTGGCGGGCACTTGCACGGCAGCACGGCCCGAGCGGCTGTTGATCAGCAGCCGCGCGTTCGGATCGTCGAGCCAGTCCAGCGCATCCGCGAGGGCGGTGGGTGTGTTGCGGCGCTTTTCCGCGATGGTCAGCAGCTGGGTTTCCGCGCCTGAGCCGCGATGGGTGTAGATCACCCGCGCATCGGAGACCCGGAAGCACTCGGCGCGCAGCGTCTCGAGCCCGAGGTCGTAGACCCCGGCGGCGATGGCCCCCTCGATCCGTTGGTCGAGAAGCTCCTCGAAAGCTGAGAAGAGCACGGCCTGCATGTCGATCGTCAGCGCCAGCAGACGATTGAGGAAGGTCGTGATCGGCGGCAGGTCGTCCTTCAGCCCATTGTCATCGGTCAGGCTGAGGCCAGTGGCATCCTCGAACGCCCCGAGTGAACAGCCCGCCACATCGCCGCGATAAATGCGGCGGTAAAGTTGACGCAGCGCGTCGCGGGCATAGGGGGACTCGAGGTTGTCCTCCGGCCGGAACAGCCCCTGCCCACCGGTCTGACGCTGACCGCGCGTGATCGCCCCGAGGGTGTCGAGGCGGCGGGCGATGGTGGAGAGGAACCTCTTTTCTGCTTTCACATCGGTGGCGACGGGGCGGAAGAGCGGCGGCTGCGCCTGATTGGTGCGGTTGGTGCGGCCCAGCCCTTGAATGGCGGCATCGGCCTTCCAACCGGGCTCGAGGAGGTAATGGACCCGCAAACGTTGGTTCTTCGCGCCAAGGTCGGCGTGATAGCTGCGCCCGGTGCCACCGGCGTCGGAGAAGATTAGGATGCGCTTCTGGTCATCCATGAAGGCGGCGGTTTCCGCGAGGTTGGCCGAGCCAGCCCGGCTTTCGACGACAAGGCGGGCGGCAGGACCTTCGCCCTTGCGCACGATGCGGCGCGACCTGCCCGTGACCTCGGCCACGAGATCGGTGCCGAAGCGCTGGACGATCTGGTCGAGCGCGCCCGGGACGGGCGGCAGTGAGGCCAGCTTCTCGATCAGCGCATCGCGCCGGCGGGCGGCCTCGCGGCATTCGACCGGCTGGCCATCGTGCATGACGGGGCGCGAGGACAGATTGCCCTCGCTGTCAGTGAAGGGCTCGTAGAGCTGAACCGGGAAGGAATGGGCGAGGTAGTCCAGGACATATTCCCGGGGAGTGATGTCACAGCGGATGTCGTTCCACTCCTCGGTCGGGATCTCCGACAGCCGCCGCTCCATCAGCGCCTCGCCGGTCGAGACGATCTGGATGACAGCCGCATGGCCTACCGAGAGATCGGCCTCGATGGCGGCGATCAGGGTGGGGGTTTTCATGCTGGTCAACAGATGGCCGAAGAAGCGCTGCTTGGCAGACTCGAAGGCCGAGCGGGCAGCGGATTTGGCCTGCCTGTTCAGTGTGCTAGACTCTCCGGTGATGTTTGCGGCCTCCATGGCCGCGGCGAGGTTGTTGTGGATGATGGCGAAAGCCCCGGCATAGGCATCATAGATGCCGCGCTGCTCCGGGGTCAGCGCATGTTCCAGCATCTCGTATTCGACGCCATCATAAGAAAGCGACCGGGCAGTGTAGAGGCCGAGCGACCGTAGGTCGCGGGCGAGGACTTCCATCGCCGCGACGCCGCCCGCCTCGATGGCCTCGACGAATTCCGCGCGCGTCGCGAACGGGAAATCTTCGCCGCCCCAAAGACCGAGGCGCTGCGCGTAAGCGAGGTTGTGGACCGTGGTCGCCCCCGTGGCCGAGACATAGACCACGCGGGCATTGGGCAGCTTGTGTTGCAGGCGCAGGCCCGCCCTGCCCTGCTGCGAGGCCTCGGTATCACCGCGCTCGCCCTTGCCGCCTGCGGCATTCGCCATGGCGTGGCTTTCGTCAAAGAGGATCACGCCGTCGAAGTCAGGCCCCAGCCAGTCGACGATCTGGTCGACGCGGGATTTCCTGGCGCCGCGTTCCTCGGAGCGCAGCGTGGCATAGGTGGTGAACAGAATACCCTCGGAGAGCGGGATGTCGCGGCCTTGGGCAAAGCGCGAGAGCGGCGTCACCATGAGCCGCTCCTGGCCAAGCGCAGACCAGTCGCGTTGCGCATCTTCGAGCAGCTTGTCGCTCTTCGAAATCCAGAGCGCCTTGCGGCGACCTTGGCACCAGTTGTCCAGAACAATTCCGGCCGACTGGCGGCCCTTGCCCGCGCCGGTGCCATCACCGAGGAAGAAGCCTCGACGGAAGCGGATGGCGTCAGGAGCATCATCGGGCGCGGCCGAGACCATGTCGCCGGTTTCATCGACGATCCAAGACCCCGCGAGATACGCGCCATGCGCCTCGCCCGCGTAGATCACGGTCTCGAGCTGCGCGTCGGAGAGCAGGCCATCGCGTAGCACGGCGGCGGTTAGCTTGGGGCGGTAGGAGGGTTTCGGGGGCGTGACCGAGGCCATGGCGGCCGATTGCACCAGCTTGGTCGGGTGCGGTGCCGCGCGGGGGATGTCGATGGCCTGCAGGCGGAAGGTCTCGTAGATCGCATCGGACAGACGCGCAGAGCCGAGGTCGTCCGCCGTCTCGCGCAGGGCGTAGGCGAGGTCCTCGGCATCCGGCGTAGTGACATGCGCATCGGTCTTGGCCGACGCCGTTGCCCGTGAGTGTCGAGCGGCAGGACCGGACGCACGGGCAGGAATTCCCCGGAAAGGGGAAGTGGGCTGGGAGCATGCCGCTACGATCTCCTCCAGTTCCAGACGCGGCGGGATCTCGGCGGTGATCCTGGCAACAAGCTGCGCCGCGTCAGAAGACATGGGCTGGCTGAGATCGGCGGTGATGCCACCCCGCTCGCCGCCCCGGCATTTGTCAAAGACGGAGATCCGGGTCTCGAAACTGGTGCCATGCTTGGCGAAGGCAGTGCCGGATACGTGGCCTGTGAACACAAGATGCGCGGTCTCGGTCAGGCGGCCGAAGGTCTCGGACCAGGCCGGCGCGTCTGGCGCGAAACCGGCCCCGGTGATGGCCACGAGCCGTCCGCCGGGCAAAAGGCGAGCAAGCGCAGAGCGCAGATGCCGCGCCGTCGCCTCGGTCGTCCGACCATCGACATTGGCCACAGCCGAGAAGGGCGGGTTCATCAGGATAACGCTCGGGCGCAAACCCGCGTCGAGATGATCGTCGATCTGCGCGGCATCAAAGCGGGTGACTGGGCGGCCCGGGAACAGAAGGCGCAGAAGGTCGGCGCGGGTGTCGGCCAAC
>JBGSNN010000004.1:0-4056 GCA_041739655.1 Albidovulum sp.
GCGCTTGGGTCTGGAACATCCTTTGCGAGGGCATCGGTGCGCCCGGCGGCCACCGTCGTTGACGCCGCAGCACTTGCCGCCGAACTCGCGACGCTTCTGGGAACCGGCGCCCATGTCTGACCCGAGCGGGTTCGAGGAAGATGTCCCCACCGTCAGCGACCGGCTTGCCGCCGAGTCGCTGATCGTCGATGTCGATGGCTTTGAGGGCCCGCTCGACCTCTTGCTCATGCTGTCGCGGACCCAGAAGGTCGATCTGCGCAAGATTTCGATCCTGCAACTGGCCGAGCAATATCTGACATTCGTGCACGAAGCCAAGGCGCTGCGGATCGAACTGGCCGCCGATTACCTCGTGATGGCCGCCTGGCTCGCATTCCTGAAATCGCGCCTCCTCCTGCCACCCGATCCTTCCGACGACGGCCCCTCGGGCGAGGAACTGGCCGCCCATCTGGCGTTTCAGCTTGAGCGGCTTCAGGCCATGCGCGAGGCTGCCGCGCGGCTCATGGCGCGCGATCAGAAGGGGCGCAATTTCTTCGTCCGCGGCATCCCCGAGGATGTGATGCGCCTGCGCAAGGTCAGCTATGGCGCGACGCTTCTCGACCTCATGCAGGCCTATGCGCGGATCCGCACCCGGGACGAATTCCGCCCCTATGCCTTCGACCGCGAGAATGTCTTCACCATGGAGCAGGCGCTCGACCGGATGCGCGGGCTGATCGGATTTGCTGGCGAATGGACCGATCTATCGTCATATCTGCCCGATGGCTGGACGCTCGATCCGGCGCGGCGGCGGTCGGCCACGGCCGCGACCTTCGCCGCCTCGCTCGAACTGGCCAAGCAGGGCCAGATCGAATTGAGACAGGGCGAAAGCTTCGCCCCCATTTCCATCAGACGGAAGACGCCGTGAGCCAGACCGAGGACCGCGAACAAAGCCTTTTCCAGGCGCCGCCGATGGGCGAGCAGGAACGCATGGTCGAAGCGATCCTTTTTGCCTCGGCCGATCCGGTGACGGTCGCCGAGCTTGCCGAACGGATGCCGCATGGTGCCGATCCGGCCGAGGCGCTGGTGCATCTGCGCAAGCGCTACGAGGGCAGGGGGGTGCATGTTGTGCGGGTCGGTGACGCCTGGGCGATTCGCACGGCGCCCGACCTCGGCTTCCTGATGCAGAAGGAAACCGTGGAGAGCCGCAAGCTCAGCCGCGCCGCGATCGAGACGCTGGCCATCATCGCCTATCACCAGCCCGCCACCCGCGCCGAGATCGAGGAAATCCGCGGCGTCGCCGTCAGCCGGGGCACCATCGACCAGCTTCTGGAACTGGAGTGGATCCGTTTCGGTCGCCGCCGGATGACGCCGGGGCGGCCCGTGACCTATGTCGTGACGCAAGAGTTCCTGGATCATTTCGGCCTTGAATCCGCCCGCGATCTGCCGGGCCTGAAGGAATTGCGCGCCGCCGGGTTGCTCGATAACCGGCCCTTGCCGGGAACACAGACCCTCGGCGATGACGAGGGCGAGGATATTGCCGGGCAGAGCGAGTTGTTCGAGGACTGAGAGGCGGCGCCATGACCTTCGAGAGGGTGATCAACGTGGTGGTGAACGTCGTGCTGCGGCGCGTCATCAACGCCGGGATCAACAAGGGCATCGGCCTCTGGTCCCGCCGCGGCAAGCCTGCGGGTCCGGTGATCTCGGCCGAAGCGCGCCTTCACGACGAGGCCCGCGCCAGCGCCAAGCGCGCGCGGCAGGCCGCCAAGATCACGCGCCGCCTCGGGCGCTGAGGCGGTAGGCAATCCCTGACTGTGAAGCCTGCCGCCCGGCAGCTATGCTGGCGCTGTTCAGACAGAGATTTTTCGTCGCGGTTTCCGGCTTTTCCTTTCCGTCGATCCGATTGTCGGGCGTCCCCGCCCGTTGCGGGATTTCGATTATGGCCCTTCGCAGTTTTGGCGAACGTATCTTGCAGACCCTCTGCTACGAGACCGGCGGCCTCGTGCTGCTGACGCCGCTTTATGCCGCGATCATGGGCCGTGGCGCGGCCGAGTCGGCCGGGCTGATGGTGGCACTGTCGGCGGCGGTCCTCGTCTGGACGCCATTGCACAACACCGCCTTCGACCTGATCGACCTGCGCCTGACCGGCCAGGTGGCGAGCGACCGGCCGCCACGCCTGCGCGTGGTCCATGCGGTGAGCAGCGAGCTTTCGACGCTCGTCGTGACGCTGCCGATCCTGATCTGGGTGGGGGGCCACAGTCTGGGCAAGGCAATTGCGGTCGATCTGGGGCTAACAGTCGCCTATACCGCCTACGCATACGGCTTTTACCTTATCTACGACTGGTGGCGTCCGGTCCGGCGACGCAGACGGGGCACCCGCCGCTAGCGGAAGTGCTTCGAGAGCTTCAGCCCTTGGCCCTGATAGTTCGAAGCAATCCCGGCGCCGTAGAGCCGGGCCGGGCGTTTGGCCATGCGCTCATAGACGAGCCGCCCCACCACCTGGCCATCCTCCAGCACGAAGGGTGCCTCGTGGCAGCGCACTTCAAGCACCCCACGCGATCCCGCGCCGCCGACCTCGGCCCAGCCGAAGCCGGGGTCGAAGAACCCCGCGTAATGCACCCGGAACTCACCCACCATCGCCAGATAGGGCGCCATCTCAGCGGCATAGTCGGGCGGGATCGTCACCGCTTCGCGGCTGACGAGGATATAGAAGGCGCCGGGGTCGAGGATGATGCGCCCATCCTTGGTACGCACCTCCTCCCAGAACTCGGCCGGGTCGTAATGGCCGATCCGGTCAAGGTCGATGATCCCGGTGTGAGGCTTCGCGCGGTAGCCCACGAGGTCGCCCGCGGCGGGCCTCAGATCGACCGAGAATCCAAGCCCCTCGGAAATCACCGCCTTGCCCGAGACGAGCGGGCTTTGGTCGTGAAGCGCCTGCAAGGCGGCATCGCTCAGCACCGCCTGACCGCGCCGGAAGCGGATCTGATTGAGCCGCATGCCGGGCCGGACGAGAACCGAGAACGAGCGCGGGCAGATTTCGGCGTAGAGCGGACCCCGGTAGCCGTCGGGGATGCGGTCGAACTCGGTGCCGCCGTCAGTGATGGTCCGGGTCAAGAGGTCGAGCCGCCCGGTCGAGCTTTTGGCATTGGCGACCGCCGTCAGCCCCGGTGGCAGCGCCAGATGCTCCATCAGCGGCACCACATAGACGCAGCCCTTTTCCAGCACGGCGCCCGCGGCGAGGTCGATCCGGTGCATCTCGAATTCCGCGATGCGGTCGGCGACCCTGTGCCCCGCCCCTGCGAGGAACGAGGCGCGCACCCGGTACGCCACCGGGCCAAGCCGCAGATCAAGGCTCGCCGGCTGTATCTGCGCGGCGGGAATCGATGGCTCGGCCGCGATCTCGCCTGCGGCGATCATCGCGCCGATGGCGCTGTCGGCAAGCACACCGGTTCCGGTCATCCTCAGGCTCCTGACAAGCGAACGCCCACCCCGGCGAAGGGGTGGGCGTTTCGGTAATGGTCGGGCCGGTGAGATTTGAACTCACGACCTTCCGCCCCCCAGACGGACGCGCTAACCAGACTGCGCCACGGCCCGACGGGGCGGTGTATAGGCCGATTGTAACGCTGGGGGCAAGCGGCAAAACACGCGGCGCTGACCGCGGGGAACCCGGTCACCGGGGCCTCAGTCCCGGCCGCCGCCATCGCTGCCTGCGACCCGGCCGCGCAGGGCCGACAGACGCTGGTAGACCGAGGTGAGCTCCGCCCGCTTGTCATGCGCCCGAAGCGCATCCATTGCCCTGAGGAGGGTGGCCGCAGGGGCCCGGAGGTCATCGGCAGCGGAACGTCCCTCGTCGCGCGCGACGACGCGACCTGAGGCGTCCGGTGGGGCATCGGCCGCGATCTGCACCGGCGCTTCGTCGGTGATCGGCGTGGCAAGGTCGTCGGGATCATGCAGAAGGGCATTGCCAGCCCCGGCTGCTTCCGGCGCCGGCGTATCCGGAAAATGCGGCGCGAGGGCAACGTCCTGAGCCACCGGGGGTGGCGGGGTCGGCGTTGCGCTGGACCCGGGCCTGGGCCGATCCAC
>JBGSNN010000037.1:0-6673 GCA_041739655.1 Albidovulum sp.
TGGAGGCCATCGAGAATCCGATGCCGATGGAGCCGCCATTGGGCGACAGGATCGCGGTATTCACGCCGATCACGTCGCCATCCATGTTGAAGAGCGGCCCGCCGGAGTTGCCGCGGTTGATGGCGGCGTCGGTCTGGATGAAATCGTCATAGGTCCCCGATAGCTCGCGGTTGCGGGCCGAGACGATGCCTGCGGAGACCGAGAAGCCCTGGCCGAGTGGGTTGCCCATCGCCATCACCCAGTCGCCGACGCGCATCACATTGCTGTCGCCGAACTTGACGAAGGCCAGCGGAGCGTCGCTTTCGACCTTCAGCAGCGCGATGTCGGTCTTCGGGTCGGTCCCGATCAGCTTGGCATCCAGCGTCTCGCCCGAGAAGAACTCGATCGAGATCTCGTCGGCGCCTTCGATGACGTGGTTGTTGGTGACGATATAGCCGTCCTCGGAAATCACGAAACCAGAGCCGAGCGCATTGGACCGCTGCGGGCCGCGCGGGGCGTTCGGATTGCCGAACCGCTTGAAGAAATCTTCGAAGGGGGAACCTTCGGGGACGACCGGCCCCTCATCCACTGGGGCCGCGATCGTGGTCGAGGTGGTGATGTTGACGACCGCCGGGCTGACCTGATCGGCCAGATCGGCAAAGGACTCGGGCGCCGACCGCGCTGCCGAGGGCTGAACCTGCGCGAGGGTCAGGGCAAGGCCCACAAGGATCGTCAGCAGCAATCCCAGCAGAGGATCGAGACGATGGCGCGCGATAGCCAGGGTACGGGTCTCAGATTTCACGGCGAACTCCCTATCTTCTCCGGTCGCCGCCCAGGTCGGCGGGTCGGAACCTCACTCTCATGTGTGCCTCACGGCAGTTCAACTCAACGCCCGGGGCCGCAGATCAACAGCCTGTGATCGACCGTTGCGCCGCGCACGACCTGCATTGTCTCAGCCGCCAAGCGCATGGGCAAGCCATATGAAGGCGGCGCCGAGGGCCATCGCGCCCAGTCCGAGGTTGCGGCGCCCCTCGGCAGGCAGTTGTCGGATGAGGTCCAAGAGGTCGACGATCCGCGACGGGGCCAGTGCAAGCACCAGCCCCTCGATCGCCAGAACCAGGCCGATGGCAAGTAGCGGAATGCCGATCAGTCCGATCGTCATTTCTTGTCAGCGGACTTCAGATAGTTGAAGAACTCGCTGTCCGGGGCCATCACCATCGTCGAGTTTCCCTCTTTCAGCGCTTCCCGATAGGCCGAGAGCGAGCGGTAGAAGTCGAAGAACTCGGTATCCGCGCCGTAGGCCTCGGCGAAGACCGCGTTGCGCTTGGCATCGGCCTCGCCGCGGATGATCTCGGCCTGACGCTGGGCATCGGACACAAGCTCGACCTTGGTGCGATCGGCAAGGGCGCGGACGCGCTGCGCGGCCTCGTTCCCGCGTGCGATCTCATCGGCCGCCTCGCGTTCGCGTTCGGCCCGCATCCGGGCGAAGGTCGCGTCAAGGTTCTGCTCGGGCAGGTCGGTGCGCTTGATCCTGACGTCGATGACCTCCACGCCGAGCGAACTCGCCTCGTTGCGCGAGGCGTCGCGGATGCGCGAGGCGAGCGCCGCGCGACCGACCGAGAGGATTTCCGACGAAGTGACGGAGCCGAGGACTTCGCGCGTCTGCGCACGCAGAATCGTGTCGATCCGGTTTTCCGCAAGCGCCACGCCCGAGGCACCGACCGCCTGCCGGAACTTCTGCACATCGACAATGCGGTAGCGCGCGAAGGCATCGACCACCAGACGGCGATCATCGAGCGGCGTGATTTCCAGGGGCTCGATGTCGAGCCCGAGGATGCGGTCGTCGTAGCGCACGACCTCTTGGATGAGCGGCACCTTGAAATAGAGCCCTGGTTCCTGGCGAACGGCCCTGATCTGGCCGAATTGCAGCACGAGCGCCTTTTCGCGTTCATCGACGATGAAAACGGACGACAGCGCCGCGGCGATGGCGATGACGAGGGCGGGCAGCAGTAGCGTTGCGCGGTTCATCAGTTGTTCCCCCCGGTCGTCGTGGCCTTCCGGCCCAACTCGTTCAGCGGCAGGAAGGGAACCACGCCCTGCCCGCCCTGATTTTCATCGATGATCACCTTGTCGACCCGGCCCAGCACCTCCTCCAGCGTCTCGAGATAGAGACGCTTGCGCGTCACCTCGGGGGCTTTCCTGTACTCGGTCAGAACCGCAGAAAAGCGGCTCGCCTCGCCCTCTGCCTGGTTGACGACCTGGGCGCGGTAGCCCTCGGCCTCTTCCAGAAGCTGCGCGCCCTGACCGCGGGCGCCGGCCAGCACGGTGTTGGCGTAGGCGTCCGCTTCCTTCTGCAACCTGTCGCGCTGCTGTTCGGCGGACTGGACGTTCTTGAAGGCCTCGATCACCTCGCGCGGCGGATCGGCGCGGTCGAAGTTGACGCGCACGATGTTCAGCCCCGAATCGTAGCTGTCGAGCGTTGTCTGGATATCGTCCTTCAGCGTTTCGGCGATGATGCCGCGGTCGCGGTTGAGAATCGGCGCCAGCAGCGACTGCGCGATGATGCCGCGCATCGAAGCCTCGGCCACCGCGCGGATGGTCAGCTCCGGGTCGCGCAGGTTGAACAGGTACTCGGTCGGGTCGTTGATGTTCCAGACCACCTGAAAGTCGATATCGACGATGTTTTCGTCGCCCGTCAGCATCAGCCCGCTGTCAAGTTCGCCACGGCCGACGCCGATATCCTCGATCCGTTCCGGCGTGACCGGAATGACATTCGCCGTGACCAACGGCCAAGGCGCGAAGTTCAGGCCTGGCTCGCCGATCGAGGAGAACTTGCCAAGGAAAAGCTCCACCGACTTTTCTTCCGGCTTGACGGTATAAAACGACGCGAAGGCCCAAAGGCCAAGCGCCGCCAGCGCACCGATCATCAGCGTGTTGCGGTTGAACTGCGGGCCGAGGGACCCGCCGCCGCCCGAACTGCCGCCGCGGCCGCCGCGGCCACCCATCAGCACCTTGAGCTGCTCGCTCCCCTTGCGCATGATCTCTTCGACATCGGGGATCTGCGGCCCCTCGCCGGGGCGCCGTCCGCCGCGCCCTCCGGGCCGGTCGTCGTCATTGCCGCCGCCCGAATTGCCGCCGCCGCCCCAGGGGCCTCCGCTTCCTGCCATCAGGACCAATCTCCCATAATTCCCGTCACACTGTTTGCTTCCGTCCAACTGGGCTTTCCTGACTGAAAGTCAAGCCTTGCGGACCGGCTTCCGCATGGTCACCAGTTCTTCCGACATTGTCGGGTGAACTGCAACCGTACGATCGAAATCCTCTTTCGTGGCGCCCATTTTGATGGCGATGGCGGCAAGCTGGATCATTTCACCCGCGCCCGGCGCGATGATGTGGCAGCCGAGCACCCTGCGCGTCTCGGCAGAGACGATCAGCTTCATCATCACTCGCTCGGAATGCCCGGCGAAGGCCGAGCGCATCGGGCGGAAGGCGGTGGCATAGACCTCGATCGGCCCCTGCTCGCGCGCGACCTCCTCGGTCAGGCCGATGGTGCCGAACTCCGGCTGGGTGAAGACCGCCGAGGGCACGAGCGCGTGGTCGGCCCTGGTCGGCTTGGCGCCGAAGACGGTGTCGGCGAAGGCATGGCCCTCGCGGATCGCCACCGGCGTCAGGTTGATCCGGTCGGTCACGTCGCCCACGGCATAGATCGAGGGCACCGTGGTCTGCGACCAGTCGTCCACCACGACCTCGCCCCTGCGGCCGAGCGTCACGCCCGCCGCGTCGAGGCCAAGCCCGTCGGTATTCGGCACCCGGCCGGTGGCGTAGAAGACCTTGTCGAAGACCGCCTCGTGGCCGTTCGTCGCCACCACCCGTGAGCCGCCCGCCCCCGGCTCGAGCACCATCGGCTCGCAGCCGAGGTGCAGGTCAATCCCGGCCTCGCGCATGTGCTCGGCGATATGGCCGCGGGCCTCGCCATCGAAGCCGCGCAGGATCTGCTCGCCCCGATAGAACTGCGTCACCTTCACGCCCATGCCGTTCAGGATGCAGGCAAATTCGCAGGCAATGAAGCCGCCGCCGACGATCAGGATGCTTTCCGGCAGGTCATCGAGCTTGAAGATGTCGTTGGAACTCAGCGCCCCGGCCGCCGCCGCCTTCTCGGGCACGAACGGCCGCCCGCCAGTCGCGATCAGGATGTGCTTGGCGGTTACCCTGCCACCATCGGCCAGCCGCACGGTGTGGGCGTCCTCAAGCGAGGCGCGACAATCGTGCACCCGCACCCCGGCCGTCTCGAGCCCCTTGCGATAGGCCGCCTCCAGCCGGTCGAGCTCGGTGTCGAGCCGGCCGCGGAAGGCGCGCCAGTCAAAGCCACGCGATGTCACGTCCCAGCCATAGGCGCGGGCCTCTTCCATGCCGGCGGCGAAGGACGAGGCGAACACCATCAGCTTCTTCGGAACGCAGCCCCGGATGACGCAGGTACCACCCATGCGGTCTTCCTCGGCCAGCCCGACCTTCGCGCCGTATTCGCCCGCTGCAATCCGGGCCGCGCGCACGCCGCCCGAGCCGCCGCCAATGACGAAGAGATCATAGTCGAAGGCCATGAGGCCGCCCTTCCCGTCAGTCGCCGAGATCGGCGAACATGTTCTCTGGCGCCGCGAAGTCGATCCGGTCCTCTTCGACCGTGCCGCTCTGGATATCGCGCACCTCGACCCGGCCATCGCCGTGGCCGATCACCACGCGGTCACAGATATCAATGAAAAGTCCGTTTTCAACCACGCCCGGCACCTGATTGAGGGCCAGCGCAAGCTGTCGGGCATTGCCGATCCGGCCGAGATGCAGATCGAGAATGCGGTTGCCCTCATCCGACACGAAGGGTGTGTCGCCGTTCATCCGCACCGTGACGTCGCGACCGAGCAGGTCGAAGGAGACGAGCATCTCCTCGATCAGCGCCTTCGTGGTCTGCCAGCCGAAGGGGATGACCTCGACCGGCAGGGGGAAGGCGCCCAGATGGGCGACCTCCTTCGCGGCATCGGCAATGACGATCATCTGGTCCGAGGCGGTCGCCACGATCTTTTCGCGCAGATGCGCGCCGCCGCCGCCCTTGATGAGGTTCAGGTCGGGGTCGAATTCGTCGGTTCCGTCGATGGTGAGGTCGAGCCAGCGCGCCTCTTCCAGCGTCACGATCCTGATCCCCACCTCGCGCGCCAGCGCGGCGGTGCGGTCCGAGGTCGGAACGCCGGTGATCTTGAGCCCCTCTTCCCGCACCCGCTGACCAAGGCAGCGCACCATCCAGGCCGCCGTCGATCCGGTGCCGAGGCCGACGCGCATGCCGTTCTCGACGAAATCGACCGCCCGTCGCGACGCTGCAAGTTTCGCTTTCTCGATCGGGGACAGTTCCGTGGCCATGGCTCACTCCGTTGCGGTCGCGCTCATGGTTATAGCAAGATATGGACGCTGCGCGAGCGCAAATCGCCCGGAATCACGGGCTTTGCACTACCCGGCCCCGCGAAACGACCGCTAAGATCGAACCGCCGCAATGACGCAAGGAACGCGACGTGCCGATACCCTGGGCCATCCGCCACGCGACGAAGGACTGGCAGGCCTTTCTCGCCGACGCGAAGGAACGGTTGAACCTCGTCTCCGACAACGCAGCCTACACAGCGGTGGATGCCGTCCTCCAGGTTTTCCGGCGCAGGCTGACCGTCGCCGAAGCCATCGCCTTCGCCAACCTGCTTCCCGCCTGCCTGCGGGCGCTTTTCGTGCAGGACTGGGACGTGACCGCGACGGTCCTGCCCTTCACCAGCCGCGCCGAGCTGACGCGCGAGGCGAAAGCGGTCCGCAAGGATCACAACCAGACGCCCGATCACGCCATCGAGGCGGTGGCCTGGGCACTCCGCCGTCATATCCATCAGCGCGACCTGGACACCCTTCTCGCGCGCCTGCCCGAGGGCGCCGTGGACTACTGGCATGTCGAAACCGCCGACCCGCACGAACTCGACCGCCGCATCACCTGACTGCTTGCGCGAAAAGATCGGCAAAGCGTCGTTTTCCGTCTTCGGCCACACCGCTCTTGCGCGTTACTCTCGCCCCGAAACGGAACCCGCCATGTATGTCCTGCACTACGCCCCCGACAACGCCTCGCTCATCGTGCGCCTCGCGCTCGAGGAGATGGCGCTTCCCTACCGCGCGGTGCTCGTCGATCGGTCGCGCAACGAACAGCGCGGCGCCGCCTATCTCAGGCTCAATCCGGCGGGCCTGATTCCGGTGCTGGAGACGCCGGAAGGACCACTGTCGGAAACCGGCGCGGTCCTGCTTTGGCTCAGCGAGACGCATGGCAAGCTTGCCCCCGCGCCGCGAAGCGCGGGGCGCGGGGCGTTCCTGAAGTGGCTGTTCTTCACCGCGAACACCCTTCACGCCGACATGCGCCTGTATTTCTACCCCGCCCGCCACGCCGGATCGAAGGCGGCCATACCCGACTTCTCGGAGGTGACGCAGGCGCGCATCGAACGCCATCTCGACATTCTGGAAGAGGTCGCGAAAGGCCGCCCGTCCTGGCTCTCGCCCGATGCGCCCTCCGTCCTTGGCTTCTACGTCGCGGCGATCCTGCGCTGGCTCGCGCTCTACCCGACGGATCGGGCGGGCTGTTTCGACCTCACGACCCATCCCGCGCTTCACACCCTCGCCGCGGCGCTTGAGTCGC
>JBGSNN010000040.1:0-31161 GCA_041739655.1 Albidovulum sp.
CCGAGCCCTTCGACCCCGAAACCGTCGTCGCCCGCGCGCGGGCCCTTGCCGCAGCGCCCTATGCGCCGCCGCCAGCCGTGTCGCCGGAATGGCTGGACCTGTCCTATGACGATTTCCGCCACATATGGTTTGACACGCGCCACGCGCTCTATCGCGGCGAACCCGGCGCCGTGCAGGCCGAGTTCTTTGTGGCGGGCCTGTTTTACCCTCACAAGATCGGCCTCAACGCGGTTGAAGATGGCCAGTCGCGCCCGATCACCTTTGAGTTGCGCACCTTCGACACGACCGATCGGTTCCCCGCCCTGCCCGAGGACGGCACCGGCTTTGCCGGGTTCCGCCTGTTGGGCGAACTGGAGGCGAAGGACCGGTTTCAGGAATACACGGTGTTTCAGGGCGCAAGCTACTTTCGCGCCATCGGGCGCGGGCTTGTCTACGGTGTATCGGCGCGCGGCCTCGCGCTGAACACCGCCGGCAAGGGCGGCGAAGAGTTTCCGGTGTTTCGCGACTTCTGGATCGAGGCGGCGGCGCCCGGCGCGACGGCGGTCACGGTCCACGCGCTTTTGGACAGCCCCTCGGTGGCCGGGGCCTATACCTTCACGATCAGCAAGGGCGACACGACCGAAATGCAGGTGTCGTCGCGGCTCTTTCCGCGTGTTGACCTTGCTACCGCCGGCATCGCCTGCGGCACCTCGATGTTCCTGTTCAACGACATCAACCGCACCAGGTTCGATGATTTCCGCGAGGCGGTGCACGACAGCGATGGCCTCCTGATGATGAACGGCGCGGGCGAAACCTTGTGGCGGCCGCTGACCAACCCCAAAGCGGTCGAGGTCAGCGTGTTCGCCGATACCGCACCGCGCGGCTTTGGCCTGATGCAGCGCGCGCGCCAGCCCGGCGACTACAACGATCTGGTGTCGCACTACGAACGCCGCCCGTCGCTCTGGGTCGAGCCCGAGGGCGACTGGGGCGCTGGCGCGGTGATGCTGGTGGAAATCCCGACCGACAAGGAAATCAACGACAACATCGTGGCGTTCTGGCGCCCGGTAGCGCCGTTGAGCGCCGGTCAGGAGCATCGCTTCGACTATCGCCTGCACTGGTGCGCCACGGCCCCCGCCGAAGGCATCGTGGCCCCGGTCACAGCCAGCCGCTCCGGCGCGCGGGTGTTCGAGGAGGGCCGCATCTTCACCATCGACTATGCCCCTCACCCCGCCCTGGGCACCGATCCGGACCGCATCGAGGCCCGGGTCAGAACCAGCGCGGGCGAGATCGCCTCAAAGCTTTTGCAGGTCAATCCGGCCACCGGCGGCATGCGGCTTGACTTCACGCTGAAGGGCAAGGTGCGCGGCGCCGAGTTGCGCGCCGAGTTGTGGCGCGGCGGGCAACGCGTGGCCGAGGTCTGGCTGAACCGGTGGGCAGAAGCATGATGGTTCCCCTGCGCCAGCCGCCGCTGTCGGCCACACCGCCAGAGCCTTTGGCGATGCCGGATCAGAACCTGAGTGCCCGGTTCCGCGATCCTGCGGCGCCCGGCGTTCGCACCGACCGGCGCACCCTGGCTCTGCGCGGTCTTGTGTTGCTGGTGCCTTTGCTGGTGACCGCGGGGCTGGGTTGGCTCTCGCTTGGCTGGTTCAAGCTCGACGGAACTCTGACCGCAACCGAAAGCGCATTGGTCGGGGTCACGGTCTTTGCGTTCTACTGGGTGGTTCTCTCGGTGGCGACAGCCTTGCTTGGCCTCTTCTGGCGCGCCCGCCCGCGGGCCGAGCCGCTGCGCGGCCTGCAAGTCGCGGTTCTTCTGCCGATGTACGGCGAACCCGCGTCGAGTACGATCGGCAATGCCGTGACCCTGCTTGCGGGTCTGTCGGCCAGATCCAGACACGGCTTTTCGCTGCATATCCTGTCCGACACGCGCGACCCGGCCGCCGCGCTGATCGAGGAAGCCGAGGCTGCCGCCCTGCAGCGCGCGCATCCGGGGCTGGCGATGCACTACCGCCACCGCACGCAGAACCACGACTACAAATCCGGCAACATCCGCGATTGGGTGCAGCACGACGGCCATGCCTATGACGCCATGCTGGTCCTCGATGCCGACAGCATCATGGGTCCGCAGTCGGTGCTCCGCATGGCCGATTCCATGGCGATCGAGCCGGGCCTTGGCCTGATCCAGACCATTCCGCGCGTGCTGCCCGGCCATACCCTTTGGCAACACATGCAATCCTTCGCCTCCGAAGTCTACGGCACCAATCTCGGCCGCGGCTTTGCACTCTGGGCGGGGCCCGAAGGCAACTATCTCGGCCACAACGCGCTGGTGCGGGTCCGCGCCTTCGCGGCCAGTGCCGGCCTGCCGCACCTGCCGGGCCAGGCGCCGCGCGGCGGCGTGATCCTGAGCCATGATTTCGTCGAGGCCGCCCTTATGCGCCGTGCCGGATGGGGCGTGCGGGTGATGCCCGAGGCCGAGGACAGCTTTGAAGACACCCCGGAGACCCTGATCGGCTATCTGCGTCGCGACCGGCGCTGGTGTCAGGGCAACATGCAGCATCTGTGGCTCTTGGCAACGCCGGGCCTGCATCCCTTGTCGCGGTTTCACCTCTTGCAGGGGGTCATGGCCTATCTTGCCTCGGTCTGGTGGCTGGCGCTCCTCGTGCTGTGGACCTTGCCGGGCAAAGCCGGGGTGATTCCGGACTTCTTTACCGGCAATCCGGCCATGCCGGTCTGGCCGACGCTGCCACCCATCACGCAAGCGGCGCTCGCGGCATTCGTGGGCATGATGCTGCTTGCCCCCAAGCTTATGGGGATTGTCGCCTATCTGCGCGACCACGGTGTGCCGCGCGCACAGTTGCCGGCGTTTGCCGCGACAGTGCTGGCAGAGATCGCGCTGGCGGTTCTCCTGGCGCCGATGCTGATGGTACAGCAGGTGCGCGCCGTCCTGCGCACGCTGATGGGCCGTGACGGCGGCTGGATGCCGCATCAACCGGGCCGGTCGGACCTGCGCACGCTTGTCCGCTTTCATGCCACCGAAACCATGTTAGGATTGGCGCTTCTGGGTCTCGCCGCTGCCGGAGAACTGAGCCTTTGGCTCTTGCATGTTGCCATCAGTCTGAGCCTGTCAGTGCCGCTCGCCGCACTGGTTCAGACACCTGTGAGTTTTTTTCAGCGGCGCGGAGCCGCCAGAAAGGCAATATGATGCGCAAAGCCCTCGGACTGGCCATTGGCCTCGCGTTCGGCGCCACCGCGGCGATCGCCGATTGCAATGGCGCACCCGGCGCCTGCGAGATTGCCGGCGGCAGCTACCACATCGTGCTGCCGACCGATACCGCAGGACCCGTTCCCGCGGTCATGCTGCTGCACGGCTATGGTGGCGACGGGCAGGGCATGATTCGCAACAAATCCATGGCCAGCGTGATGCTGCAGCGCGGCTATGCGGTGATTGCCCCGGATGGTCAGCCGCGCGCCGGTCGTACGGGCCGAAGCTGGGACTTTCACCCCGGTCGCCCGGCCAAACGGGACGAGGCCGCGTTCCTCGTTGCCGTCGCCGATGATGCCGCCAGGAAATACGGGATTGACCGCAACCGCATGCTGTTGGCCGGGTTCTCCATCGGCGGGTCGCTGACCAGTTACGTCGCCTGCGCCGCACCGGGCGCCTTTGCCGCCTACGCGCCGGTTGCGGGCAGCTTCTGGCGCCCGCATCCCGAGAGCTGCGCGGGGCCGGTGCGGCTTTTCCACACGCATGGCACGGCCGACCGAACCGTCCCGATGCTGGGCCGCGAAATCCGTCCCGGCTTTGCGCAGGGTAACGTCTTCGAGGCGATGCAGATCTGGCGCGTGACCGACGGGTGCAAGGCGGCGGAACCGGATGCGCGGGGCCGCGAGGGAGTTTACGAGGTCGAGCACTGGACCACCTGCAAACCCGGCGCACGGCTCGATTTCGCCGTGCATGACGGCGGCCACATGATACCCAAAGGCTGGGCGAAGATGGCCCTGGACTGGTTCGAGGAGCGCGGCTGGGCTACCAGCGCAACACCCGCGACCCCAGAGCGGCCGAAACCGCCGCTATAGCGATGATCGCCAGACCATACCAGGTCACATAGAAGAGCGGGCTGTCTTCTGTGCAATGCAGCGTGTAGATGGCAACCGCGAGGCCCGACCCGGCAAGCCCGGCGACAAACCCGGCCAATGCGGGCTCGGTCGTGGCGCCGCGGCGCAGCGTCAAGAGAACTGCAGCCACCGGCAGGACCGAGAGCAGCGGAATCACCAGGAGACAGGTCGCCAGTGTCTCGCCAAGCATCGCCGCCTGACGCGCGTCGGCGGGCGTGGTGACATAGGCCCAGACCAGCAGCCCGAGGGCCGCCGCGCCGATGCCTGCCACAGGCCAGAGCCGCACGCTATCGCGGCCGTCCGGTCGCGACAGATGGATCGCACACCGGATCGTGGCAAGACCGAGCGCTGCGGTGAGCACGGTGCGCAGGGTCGATAGCGGCGTCAGCAGCGACACGGCAATATCCTCGCGAAATCCCAGCACGGCCCAGATCACGGCCAATGCGACGGCCAGCGACGGGATCAGGCCCAGCATCAGCGTGGTGGTTACCGGCCGTGGCAGCGCGGTATCGGCGGCGATGGCGCGGATCAGATCGTCGGTGGTCATTTCACATGCCTTTCCCGCAACGTGGCCAGTGACTTCATCGCCCGGTGAAGGGCGACCCGCACCGCGCCTTCGCTCATGCTCAGCGACCGGCCGGTTTCGGCGACGCTGGCCCCGTCAATGCCGATCTTGCGGACGATCAGGGCCGACCGGCCATCCAGCATCCCGATCATCTTTGCCATGTCGGCCGCGTCGGTAGGGTCCGGCCCCGCATCTGCGGCCAGGTCGTCGGCAAAATCCTCGATCGGCAGATCGACCCTGCGCCCGCGCGCGCGGAACGCATCGACGACCTTGTATCGCGTGATGGCATAGAGCCACGGACGCACCGGCGCACCGGAGCGCCAGGTATGCCGCTTGAGATGAACCGCCAGAAGCACCTCTTGCACGATGTCCTCGCACTCCGCCTCGCCCAGCCGCGCGCCTCTGGCCTTGACCACGCCCCGCAAGACCGGGGCAATAGCCTGCAGAAACTGCGTATAGGCCTCTTTGTTGCCGGCATTTGCCGCCGCCAGAAGGGTCTCCCACTGGTCTGCCTGTTCGGCCATCACTGCCTTCCAATTCGCAACATGAGACAGTTTGTTACACGGCAGTCGTGCATCTGCACGGGGCAAGACTTCAAGGTACACAATTGTGAAGGCTGCACCAAAGTTCTGCGCCTGTGCAAACGGGCGACGTGACACACCGGCAGACCGGTGCCGCAGGAAGGCCATATCGGCCGCGCTGCTGCCGCGCGGCCCGGCCCGCGAGACTCATCCAAAACGCAACCAGCCCCGATTCGGCTTGTATCGACGATTGACGATCAATATATCGTTGATCGGCGATATTTGGGAGGAGTCACCATGCTGGATCGTCGCGTAACCGGGACGGCCGCGCCCGTGGACGAGGATCGGGTTGCAGCCTTGGCAAAGGCGCTTGCCCATCCCGCCCGTGTGCGCATCGTCGCCTTCCTGCTGTCGCGGGCGGGCTGCATCGGCGGCGACATCGTGGACGAGGTCGGCCTCGCGCAGTCCACCGTGTCGGAGCATCTGCGGATTCTCAAGGCCTCGGGACTGGTTGTTGGCGCGATCGAACACCCGCGGATCTGCTATTCGCTCGATCCCGATGCGCTGGCGCCGCTCCACGCGCTGATCGGACGGATCGAGGCCAAAGGGCCGCAGGCGACCTGCTGCTAAATGCCGCAACGCCACATATCCAAGGGGGTGACAGGATGGCCGCCATCTCCGTCTATGACCCGCCCATGTGCTGTTCGACCGGCATCTGCGGCACGCAAGTCGATCAAAATCGGATCGACGATCCGAGCGGGATTGACTTTGCGATTGCAGCACGTTGCGAGTCTTTCATGAAGTATCACATTAAGAAGGGGCAGGAAGTTGGGCTGACCGACGCTGAGATGCGCGAGGCGGTCGCCGTGGGGCGCATGGTCAAGGAAGCCTCGGTCAGGAACATCCTGGCGCGGGCCGACAGACAGATCCCCGACGTCGTGATGTCCAGCGGCTGCTGTCGCATGTCAGACAGCAAACCCGCAGCCAAGGGTGGCTGTTGCGGGAGCGCATCCGGACCCGCCGCGGAAACTGAAAAGGGCGGCGGTTGCTGCTGAGCCGACACCTCGGCTGATCCACAATGGCGCCACACGGCGACCGGAAAGGGCTGCCCCGCGCAGGCGGCGAAAGGAGCAGGCGGCGAAAGGAGACGTCATGTTCAACGACCTGCCCAGATTCGTGTTCCTCACCGGCAAGGGCGGAGTCGGCAAGACCTCGCTCGCCTGCGCCACCGCCGTCGGCCTTGCCGATGCGGGCAAGCGCGTGCTGCTGGTCTCGACCGATCCGGCCTCGAACGTCGGGCAGGTGTTCGGGATCGAGATTGGCAACCATGTGACCCCGGTTGCCACCGTGCCGGGGCTCGACGCGCTGGAGATCGACCCCGAAGGCGCGGCCGCCGCGTATCGCGAGCGGATCGTGGGGCCGATGCGCGGGGTGCTGCCCGAAAAGGCGCTCAAGGGCGTCGAGGAACAGTTGTCGGGCGCCTGCACCACCGAGATTGCCGCCTTCGACGAGTTCACGGCCCTTCTGACCGATGACGCGGTGACCGGCGCCTACGATCATATCATCTTCGACACCGCCCCCACCGGCCATACGATCCGGCTCTTGAAGCTGCCCGGCGCCTGGAGCGGGTTTCTGGAGACCGGCGGCGACGCCTCCTGCCTTGGCCCGCTGGCGGGGCTGGAAAAACAGCGCGCGCGCTACGCCGCCGCCGTGGCGAGCCTGTCGGACGCGGCCCGCACCCGGCTGATCCTGGTCGCCCGCCCCCGCATTAGTTCCCTCGCCGAGGCCGCGCGCACGAGCCGCGAGCTGGCCGGGATCGGCATCGCCAACCAGCATCTGGCGATCAACGGGCTGATGCCGGAGGCGGACATGGGCGATGCGCTGGCAGCAAGCCTCATCGCGCGCGACCGGACGGCGCTGGCGGGCATGGACGCGAGCCTTGCCGCCCTACCGCAATCGCGCTTCGCCTTGCGTCCCGAGAACCTTGTGGGCCTTGGGGCCGTGCGCCGGATGAACGCTCCGGTGGACCTGTCAAAGGCCCCTCCGCGCCAGGCCGACACCGATCTTCCGGCGCTCTCGGCCTTGATCGACGGGATCGAGGCGTCGGGCAAGGGCCTTGTGATGACCATGGGCAAGGGCGGCGTGGGCAAGACCACGATCGCCGCCGCCATCGCGGTGGACCTCGCCGCGCGCGGGCACGAGGTGCTTCTGACCACCACCGACCCGGCCGCCCATCTGACCGAGACGCTGGCCGGCGACGTGCCAAATCTCACGGTCAGCCGGATCGACCCGGCGGTGGAGACGCGAGGATACCGCGACCACATCCTTGCCACCAAGGGCGCGAGCCTCGACGCGCAGGGCCGTGCCATGCTGGAGGAAGACCTGCGTTCGCCCTGCACCGAGGAAATTGCGGTCTTTCAGGCGTTTTCCCGCGTCATCCGCGAGGCCGGGCGCAAGTTCGTGGTGATGGACACCGCGCCCACCGGCCACACGCTGCTGCTCCTGGATGCCACAGGATCGTATCACCGCGACGTGATGCGCCACGCGGGCGACAGGGCCGCGCACATGACCACGCCGATGATGCGCCTGCAAGATCCGGACCAGACCAAGATCCTGATCGTCACGCTGCCGGAAACCACCCCGGTGCTGGAGGCCGCCCGGCTTCAGGACGATCTGAAGCGCGCCGGGATCACGCCCTGGGCCTGGGTCATCAACGCCAGTCTCGCCGCGACCGGCACCACCCACCCTATCCTCGCCGCCCGAGCCGTGACCGAGGCGCCCGAGATCGCAAGGGTCACGGACGGACTGGCCCGCCGCCTCGCCGTGGTGCCGATGCAGGCCGAGGACCCGGTCGGCGCAACCCGCCTGCGCGCGTTGACGCGCAGTGCGCTGCCCGCTGCCGCCGAATGAGAAAGAACCAGAACCGATGAACCTCTTTGAACGTTACCTGACCCTCTGGGTCGCGCTCTGCATCGTCACGGGGATCGCGCTTGGCCAGATGTTCCCCGGTATCTTCCACGCCATCGGCGGAATCGAGGTTGCGAACGTCAACCTCGCCGTCGCGGTGCTGATCTGGCTGATGATCATCCCGATGCTTCTCAAGATCGACTTTTCCGCCCTCGGCCAGGTCGCGCAGCACTGGCGCGGCGTCGGGGTGACGCTCTTCATCAACTGGGCGGTCAAGCCCTTCTCGATGGCGGCTCTGGGCTATCTTTTCCTGTCGGTGCTGTTCCGGCCCTGGCTGCCGGCCGACCAGATCGACAGCTACATCGCCGGTCTCATCATCCTGGCCGCGGCACCCTGCACCGCGATGGTCTTCGTCTGGTCGAACCTTTCGGACGGCGAGCCGCATTTCACCCTGAGCCAGGTCGCCTTGAACGACACGATCATGATCGTCGCCTTCGCGCCGATCGTGGCCTTCCTGCTCGGTCTCTCGTCGATCACCGTGCCCTGGCAGACGCTGATCCTGTCGGTTGCGCTCTACATCATCGTTCCGGTCATCATCTCCCAACTCATCCGCCGCAACGGTCTGACGCAAGGCGGAGACCCGGCGCTGAAGGCGCTTCTAGCCCGGCTCGGGCCGACCTCGGTGGTGGCGCTTCTCGTGACGCTGGTGCTCTTGTTCGGGTTCCAGGGCGAACAGATCATCGCCCAGCCGATGATCATCGCGCTCATTGCGGTGCCGATCCTAATCCAGGTCTATCTCAACTCGGGCCTCGCCTATCTTCTCAACCGCGCCACCGGCGAGGCGCATTGCGTCGCCGCCCCGTCGGCGCTGATCGGCGCGTCGAACTTCTTCGAACTCGCGGTGGCGACCGCGATCAGCCTCTTCGGCTTCACCTCGGGGGCGGCACTCGCCACCGTGGTCGGCGTGCTGATCGAGGTGCCGGTGATGCTGTCGGTGGTGAAGATCGTGAACGCGACGAAGCCATGGTATGAACGTGGCGCGGCGGTGCGGCGGGTGGCCGCGGAGCAGGCGGCAAGGCCGGGCCATGGCGCCCGCAGGGTCAAGGTCTGAGCCCATGCGCATCCTCTTTCTCTGTGTCGCCAATTCCGCCCGCAGCCAGATGGCCGAGGGGCTTGCGCGCGCGATGCTGCCCGAGGCGGTCGAGGTCGCCAGTGCGGGGTCGGCCCCCGGCAGCCTCAATCCCTTGGCGGTCGCGGCCATGGCCGAGGCCGGGATCGACATCTCGGGCCATTGGTCGAAAGGGCTCGACACGGTTGCGCCCGAAACCGCCGACCTGATCGTGACGCTCTGCGCCGAAGAGGTCTGTCCCTTCGTTCCCGGCCATGTCGAGCGCCTGCACTGGCCCGTCGCCGATCCGGCGCCGACCGGCGACATCGCCGCCTTCCGCAGCGCGCGCGATGCTATCCGGGAGCGGATTGCCGATCTGGCGGCCCGGCTCGGTAACGCCGGCTGAACTGGCGCGGAGCCGGATTTCACCCCCCGGCGCTGTCGAAGGCCGGAGAATCGGGAAGCTTCCATGCCCAGGACCGTGCGTCACCTCTTTCACGCCGACCCGGCGTCCATGCAGACCGTGCCGGCACTCGCCGACCGCATCCGCAGCACAGCCGGCACTGCGCTTGAAGTCTACCTCTTCGGCCCGGCCTAACGGGTGCTGGCCGCACCCGATCAGCCTGCGTTCAAAGCCCCGGTCGATGCACCGGTCAGGGCCGGCGTGAGGGAGACGACCGGCCTCGGCATCGCTGAGCAGATAGGCGCCGAGGCGGCTTTCCGCGCCCGCGATCTGGCGCTCGAACCGGCGGCTGTCGCCTTCCCGCGCTTTGCCGCCGAGGGCGCGACCGTCATCAGTTTCTGACGCCTGTGCCCGCACAGGTGTCGGTCCCGCAGGCGGCGGGCACCGTCACGAAGATGATATGATGGCGCGCTAGTGGAGTGCGGGTGTACAATTCATGCCAAATGGAGCGCTCCATGCGAAACCTTGCATTCTTCCTGCTGTCCACTTCCTTCCTGTCGACGGGCGCGTTTGCCCAGTCGATCGAAAAGGTTGAGTGGATCGGCTCGAAGCACCCCCAAACGCTCGGCGAGAAGGCCGAAATGTTCTCGACCGCCCGCGTCCGCGCCACGTTTTCAGACGGTTCCGTGACCGAAACGCCGCTGTCCTACGAGATGGTGATGACCAACCGCGACCGTATTGGCACCAGCGCCAGCGCCATGGCCACGATCTACGACGAAACGATGCGCCCGATCGCCGATCCCACCGATCCGTCGCAGCCGCTGGTATCGGAGCAGCCCGACGGCTCGATGCTGACAAACATCGGCGGCAAGATTTATCTGGTGAACCAGTTCGAATACGACTGGCTGCTTGCGGACGGGTCCGTGGCCGACGATCACGCCGGCTGGGCCTTCAAGCATGCCAACGGAGATGATGGCACCTGGTCCGACAACATTCCCGCCACGATGGTGCTGACCGAAGTGATGCAGGATGCCGAGACCGGCAAGCTGACCCCGGTGGCGCAGCGCCCGATCGACTTCTCGGCGGTGAAGGGCCTGGGCGTGGCGTGCAACGCCAACACGACGCCCTGGGGCACCTTCATCTCGTCCGAGGAAAACTACAACATCGATGCGCGTCAGGTCGAAGCCGACCGCCGCGCCGATCCGACGGGCCGCAGCGACAATCTGGGCGGGTTCACCCATCTCTATCACGGCGGCCGTGAACTGGCCTCGCCCTACTGGCGCGGCATCACCCCGGAAATCCGCATCGGCGCCGATGGCTCCACTCAAGTGACCAAGCATTTCGCCATGGGCCGCGGCACCTACGAGCTGGCGCAGGTGCTGGGCGACCAGCGCACCCTCATCACTGCCCATGACGGCGACAACCGCCACATGACCATGTTCATCGCCGACCGCGCGGGCGATCTCTCGTCGGGAACACTCTATGCCGCAAAGCTGGAGCAGAAGACGGCCGAGAACGGTGGCAGCTTCGATCTGAAATGGATCAAGCTGGGCCACACCACCGACGACGAGATCAAGGCGCTGGTCGATGGCGGGATCACCTTCTCGGACATCTTCGAGACCTCGGACGCCCCGGCCGAGGGCTTTGTCGAGGTGTTCGCCGGCAACTCGAAAACGCCGGAATACCTGAAGGTCAAGAACGAGCTGGCCGCCGCCTTCCTCGAAACCATGCGCTTCACCGCCTACAAGGGAGGAACGACCGAGTTCAACAAGGCCGAGGGCCTGGCCTTTGACCCCGAAGGGATGCGCGCCTTCCTCGCCATCACCGACATCTCGAAAGGCATGGAAGAAGGTGCCGGCTCGGGCGCTGCGGGTGACCACATCCGCCTGGCCAAGCTCAAGGCGGGCGGCGTCTATGCGCTGCCGCTGGCCGGCGGTCAGACGGACACCGACGGTGCTGCCATCGACAGCGCCTATGTGCCAGTGTCGATGAGTGTGCCTCAGGGCCTGTTGGGCCTCGACTTGGCCGAGCCGGATGAATGGGGCAACACCGCGAACATCGAGGCGATTGCCAATGCCGACAACCTCTACTGGTCGTCGGCCTACAAGACGCTCTTCGTCGGCGAGGACTCGACCAAGGGCCACCTCAACAACGTGCTCTGGGCCTGGCAGGACGGCATGACCACGCCGGTGCCGCTGATGACCGCGCCTGCCGGGGCCGAACTGACCGGCCTACGCATCCATGAGAACGTCGGCGGCCATGCCTACGGCCTGACCAACGCGCAGCACGTCGGCGATTTCGATCTGGACGAGAAGTTCCCGCTGCGCGACGCGCTGATGCCGGTGGTCGAGGCGAAATGGGGCAACCGCCAGATCTCGCCGCTCGGCTATGTGAAGGGCCTACCGGTGGCGGGTGTTCCGACGAACTGACGCGCGCAACAGGCGACGTGATGGAGGGCGCCCGGCACCCGGGCGCCCTTTGCCGTTTGCAGCCCGTCGCGCAGGCCGTTGCGCAGCGCAAGGATCAGGAGCGCGAGAGGTGATCCGCCCCCGGTCCGCCACAAGTCAATATACCGGCCGAGAACAGGCTCGCAAAAACATGCCGAGGCCGCGACCGGTGCCAGCACAACGCGCAGCAAATCGGGGCATCAGGGACTTTGCCGCCACGGCCAGCGTGATGATCCGGTCGGGGTCAGCACTGTCAGGGCGCTGGCAAGGATGCCCTGCCAGGGTTTGGCACAGTTCGGTTCGGGCATCGACGGCACCTCATGGAAAGGCCGCCGGATGGCACCTGCAACTGGCGCGCTGCTCGGCCTGCGTCGCAAGGCGGGTGCGCATCTCTTGCCGAAGCAGACGTCGAGCACGCGGCGTGATCGCGACGGACCCGACATTGCCTACTCCTCCCGGAAGGCGCGCTGAAACTGATCGACGAGCGGTTTCGCGAGATAGGCGAAGGCGGTCTGCTCCTGTGTCGCAATATAGACCTCGGCCGGCATTCCCGGCATCAAGGTCAAGCCACCCAGCTTGTCCAGTTCCTGCGGCGTCAGTTCGACATAGCCGACATAAAACGACTCACCCGTCGACTCGTCGCGCGTGGTCGCCGGGGCGATCTGCGCGATCGTTCCGGCAAGCTCGGGTGTCGTCCGGTGGTTGAAGGCGGTGAACCTCAGCCGCGCCGGCTGCCCGAGATAGACCTGATCGATCGTCGTCGGCGGCAATCGCACCTCGATCCGCAGACGGGCATCGGCAGGAACGATCGTCGCCAGAACCTCGGCTGGCGTGACCACGCCACCGACCGTGAATACACTCAGTTCATTTACGGTGCCGGCAATGGGTGCGCGGATTCGGGTGCGCTCCAGCCGGTCACGGACGGCCGCAAGTCTGTCGCTCAGCTCCGAAGCCCGTGCCTCGGTAAGCCCCAGTTCCCGCTGGGCTTCAGTCCGCGCGACCTCGTCGATGGCCAGGATCCGCACCTTGATTTCGCCGATACGCGCGCGCGCCCTTGCAATCGACGCATCCAACTCGCCAAGGCTGCCGCGGAGCTTGATCCGCTCGCGGTCAGAAAGATTCACCCGCGTGCTTTCAACGATGTTCTTCTGCGCAAGACTGACCAGCTTGACATGGGTCTCTTCAACGAGCGCGATCTCGTCCTCCATTGCCATGCGCTGAGCCCGCAGGCCCTCGATCTCCTCGCCGATCTGGTCGACCGCCAGGTCCAGTTGCCGGCGCTGGCTCTCGCGGTTGGCGAGATTGCCCGCGTGCAGGCGCGCCTCCCCGGCGACGACGACCGCCGAGATCGGATCGTCTGCTGAGAGATGGTCGGGGAACGCGATGACGGAGAGACCATCGCGGTCCGCAAGCAGACGCGCGCGACGGGCCTCGGCCTCGCGCAGTTGGACGGTCAGGATCGAAAGTTCGGCATTGGCCTGGGCGTCCTCCAGCCGGAACAGCACCTGTCCGCGTGTCACCACGTCACCTTCACGCACATCGATCTCGGCAACAATGCCACCGTCGCGGTGCTGGATCAGCTTCAGGTTCTGATCGACCTTGACGGACCCCGGCGCGATCACGGCACCCGAAAGCCGGGCGGTCGCCGCCCAACCGCCCACGCCACCGACCAGAAGCACGCCGAGAAACAGGCCGACACCGATCCTGAACCTGAGGCTTTCGAACGGCAGGGCGCTTGGCCGGGCAGTCTTGATGTCAGTTGTCTCTTTCATCGCGGTTTTTTCCCGGAAGATATGCGCCAGAAGCGGCGACCCTAGCCATGATCGACAACCACAAGCAGATGGTTCCCGACCAACGAGATGGTCATTTCGTAGTAATCGTCTCGGTTCGCGTCGATCTCGATCAGCGTGCGTTGCAGATTGTCGGTCGCGTCGTGCCGCACACTGATCTTCGGGTCGTCATCGCAGTCTCCGCCGAAGGATCTGTCGCGGTAGTCTTCGAACTGATCTTCGATCTCGTCCTTCAGGTCCTTGAAGAAATCGTACTGCGACACTTTCAGCCGATCACCGGCCTTGAAGTCCAGGATCTGGTAGACCGTCTCGAGAGGCAGCAGCGTTGCGCTCGCCCGCGAGAAGTCGAAGAGATTGTTGCCGCCGCCTCCGGCGAAACTCGCGTCCGCGGTGCCGACGATGAACGTGTCGTCGCCCGATCCCCCCACATAGGTCTCAAACCCGTCGAACGCGTCGGCACCGGTCTCCTCGCCGGTCGCGACCGCGGCCACGAGATCGACGATGACACCCTTGGTCGCCGCGGAATAGTCCAGCGTGTCGTTTCCGGCGCCACCCTGATAGTCGTCGTCTGCGCGGTCCGCGGCCGCGATCACGCGGTCGTCGCCGTCACCGCCGTCAACCCTATCCGCGCCCTGCCCGTCCGAGATCACGTCATCTCCGGCACCGCCAAACAGGACATCGTCACCGTCCTCGCCAAACAGATTGTCGTTGCCCTCGTCGCCGGCCAGATGGTCATCCCCATCGCCGCCGATCAGCAGATCGCCGCCCGCGCCGCCGGAGAGCCAGTTATCTCCCGCGCCGCCGGTGAGAATGTCGTCGCCCTCGCCGCCCTCACAACTGTCGTCGCCTGCGCCGCCAGACAGGATATCGTTGCCGTCACCGCCGAAAAGCTGGTCGTTGCCGTCGTCACCGAAGATGACGTCGTCACCGCCTTCGCCGTAGAGCAGATCATCTCCCGCCGCGCCGGAAATCTGATCCGCACCCGCGCCGCCAAAGATCACGTCCGCGCCCTGTCCGCCGAAAATCACATCATCGCCCGCACTGCCCACGATATGATCGCCGTCGGCGCCACCCTGAATCACAGTGTTCGCCGGGCTGATGTCACCCGCGCCAGCTTCGCTGTCGGGTCCCTCGGTCCCGGTTTCGTCGCCTTCGCTGTCCTCAGGCGCAGGATCGCCACCAACAGGTGCGACATTCAGATGCGCCACCTGCGGCACGACTGTGGTGCCATCGCTGATCTCGAAGCTGATCGTAACCGGCCCGATGACCTCTTGCGGGGCCGAAAACAACCAGCCGCCCTCGACAGCGGTCACCTGTCCGGCCGAGGCCGTCACGTTCTTGATCTCCAAGGCGTCGCCATCGGGGTCGTCGGTCTGCGCCAGCAGGTCGCCGAGCGCGATCATCAGCGTCGCGGCGGCGCCGACATCCGCAAGATAGACCGGCCCGGTGCTTTTCGGCGCGCGATTGCGGACGCCGTGCGCATCACAATTGCCCGTCGTCTCGTCATCGTCCTGTGCCGCATCGCCGGGCCGATCCGGATCGGCTTCGCCATCCAGATCATCGGCCGGGCCGGTGTCATCGCCGGTTTGGGTTCCATCACCGCCGCCTGTCGCATCGTCGTCCTCGTCCGGCGCGCCCGCCACCAGCCGGACGCTGCCGCGGCCCGGAAACTCGAAGAAAGGCACGTCGAACGGCTTGGGTCCATCGCGGTCGATGAACGGAAAGCGACCGGGCGAGACGGGTATGTTGAAGTTCGCGGTCGCGGAGGCCAGCGCCAGCACGCCGAGGTCAGCGGGCGAGAGTTGCCCGGCACCCAGTCCGGCGGCCCCCAGCGTGATCACCGGCTTCCAGGCTCCCGTGTCTGACGAATCGTCGCCCAAGGCCTCGGGTTGCGCCCTGCGATCACCGGTAGAACCGGCGTCCTGACGGCGCGCGCGCAGGGCGGCACCGGGTGGCTCTTCGGCGGGGGCCTCCGTCGGCGCATCGTCCTGCCCATCTGGATTCTGCGCCGCATGGGCCGACCAGGACCCGCCCGGCAGGAAGGACTTGAGGTAAAGCGCGAGGCCGGCAAGCGCCAACCCGAACGCCATCGGCACGCGCGACAGCTTCTTGCCTTCGGTCAACTCGTAGCGATCTGCGGATGGCGTCGTCGATGCTGCGGACCGTATGCCCTTGACCTCGATCATGGCTCACCCCCCCGCCTGTCGTGCCGACCGCGCCGGCCGGATCACCGCAACGCGCGGCGCAGGTTCGTCGACTTTCGGCGCCGGTTTCAGGATTTCGTCTCTCGGACCGAAGGCGGTCATCCGGCCGTTCTGGACAATCGCGACGAAGTCCACCGCGGCGAGGGCACTTGGCCGGTGCGCGATCACCACGGCGATCCCGCCACGCCGCTTGATGCCCTCGATGGCAGCGGTCAGGGCGCTTTCGCCTTCGCCGTCGAGATTGGAGTTCGGCTCGTCCAGAACCACGACAAACGGATCGCTGTAGAGCGCCCGCGCCAGGCCGATGCGTTGCCGCTGTCCACCCGACAGCGCGATCCCCTGCGGACCAAGCTCGGTCCGGTAGCCTTCGGGAAGCCGCACGATCATCTCGTGGACCGCCGCCGCCTGCGCCGCCGCCACGATGGTGGCGGGATCGGCGTCCGGTGTCAGACGGCAGATGTTTTCCTCGATCGTGGCGTCCAGCAGTGCCACATCCTGCGGCAGATAGCCGATGTAGCCGCCCAGCGCCTCGTCGCTCCACTGGACGAGTTCGGCATCGTCCAGCCTGACAGCGCCACGCAGAACCGGCCAGATGCCGGTCAGGGCGCGCGCCAGCGTGGTCTTGCCGCCACCGCTCGGACCGACAACGCCCAGCGCGTGGCCCGCCTCGAGGTGGAAACTCACGTCGCTGAGCAGCACCCGCCCGCTGCCGGGCGACGCCACGGTGATACCCTCGACCTTGAGGGTGGCCTTCGGCCGGGGCAATTCAAGCGGCGCGTCCATCTGCAGGAGCGCGACCATGGTCTCGCGCAGACGCTGATAGGCGGTGCGCGCCGACACGACCTGTTTCCAGTTCGCGATCGCCAGGTCGATCGGGGCCATCGCCCGCGCGGCCGCAATGGAGGCGGCGATGATCGCGCCGGCCGACAACTCGCCCATGATGGTCAGGTAGGCCGCAAGCCCGAGGACCGCCGACTGCAACATCATCCGCAGCACACGCGACAGCGCGCCGAGCGTGCCGCTGATGTCGCTCGTCCGCGTCTGCAATGCCAGATGCGTCTCGTTCACCACGGAAAATCGCTGCACGGCGCGACCGGCAAAGCCCATCGCCTTCAGGATCTCGGCGTTGCGTGCGTTGCTGTCAGCCACCTGATTGCGCCGGATCACCGCCTGATGCGACTCCGCCGACAACCTGCGCGTGAGGATCTCGGTCAGGATGGCGATGCAGGTCAGGACGAAGGCGCCCCCGATGGTCAGCGCACCGAGCGTCGGGTGCAGCAGATAGACGAAGATCAGGAACAGCGGCATCCAGGGCAGGTCGAAGAGAGCCATCGGCCCCTGACTGCCCAGAAAGCCGCGCACCGTATCGACGTCGCGACCCCGTTCCAGCGCCTCGGCGGTCGAAAAGCCGAACCGCGGCATGTCGATGGCGACCTGATGCGCCATCGGCGCAAGCTGCCGGTCGACGCGCGCGCCGATCCGGACCAGGATCTGCGATCGCAGCACGTCGAACATGCCCTGAAAGAGATAAAGCCCGATTGCCAGGACCGAAATCGCGACCAGTGTCGGTATGCTGCCGCTGCCCAGCGCCCGGTCATAGATTTGCAGCATGTAGAACGATCCAGTCAGCGCCAGGACGTTGATGATCCCCGACATGGCGAACAGGAACACGACGAGACCGCGGGCGCCCCGGATCAGGGCCCCCGCATTTGCCTGTGACTTTCGCGCTCGTTGATCTTTGGCCCGCATCATCCACCCTCCAGAAGAACCATTTCAAATCGCGGCCTTGGGCCGGACAGGTGCACCCACTCACCTGTCCGGCCCGCACCCCGTCAGAACTCGAAATCGGAGGATGTCAGTTCATGCCTTCCCTTGATGTTGAGTTTGAATTCGGCGTCGTCGCCGCCGGTCGTGTTGCCCAGCACGACGGTATAGTCGCCGTCCTCGCGCGTTTCGTGCAGGACGAGAAGCTGGCCGGTTCCGGTCAGCGCGCCGGAGACCAGCGTGAACGTGCCGTTGCCCGCACCGCATCCGTTCGCGTCGATCGCGCTGAGGTCGATCTTGTCGCCAGGGGCGAAGCCCTTGATCGTGTCGCCATGCGCGGCCGCCGCCGATTCGAAGCGGAACGTGTCCGACCCGCCACCGCCATCCATGACGTTGACAGCTTCGCTCGCGGTGATGGTGTCATCGCCAGAGCCACCGATGAAGTTCTCGATGCTCCAGATCGTGTCCGAGCCGGTCTGCGCGGACTGCACGCTTCCCCGGTTCATCTCGCCGGTGCCGAGGTCGGCCGTGATGTTGGCGGTGATCGCCGACATGTCGAGCGTATCGGTCCCTGAGCTGCCAACCATGTCGTCGCCATAGTAGGTGTCGTCGCCATCATCGATGGAGGCCACGATCACGTCGTCCCCGGCGCCGCCAAAGACGGTGTCGTTGCCGGTTCCGGCATCAATGAAGTCGTTGCCCTGTTCTCCGAAGATCCGGTCGTTGCCGGCGTCGCCGAAGAGCATGTCGTTGCCTTCGCCGCCGAGGATGTCGTCGTTGCCGCCGGCGCCGAAGATCACATCGCGGCCGCCGAGCCCGGTCATGATGTCACGGTCTGCGGTTCCAAAGAGCGTGTCCGCCGCCGAGGTGCCGCGGGTCACGCCGCCCGCTGCCAGCGGCGGAGCCGCTTCGTCTTCGGCGTCACCGTCGCCGATGGGCTCACCGGGCTCCCCGCCCGCCTCAGCATCCTCGCCGCCAGGCTCGTCCGCAGGAGCCTCGTCGCCACCCGTGCTGGCAAGCTGCTCGCCGTCCCAGGTGTCCTCGACCACAGCGCCATGGGCGATCAGGCCGGGCATCCCGTTCGGGGCATAGAAGCGCGTGCTGCCGCCCGCACTGGATACCGTGGTCATGCCGTCGGCATCCGTGGTCACCACCGCCGAAGCCGGATCGACGCCAGCCGGCATCTCGATCACGTCCTGCGGGCGGACGGTGCCCACGATCAGGTCGTTGCCGCCGGCCCCGCGGAACACGATCCGGTGCTGCGACACCAGGGTCGAGATGTCCACCACATCATCGCCCGGCGTACCGTTGATGGTGATGGTGTTGAAATCGAGGCTGGTGGTGGTGAAGTCACCGATCACGATCACCGTATCGGCCCCCGCCGCGCCACCGGCGGCGCCGCCCGGAGAGGAGACGTTCAGCGTGTTGACCATCAGTTCCTCGATATTGTCGAGCTCGGCGATGATCGACGCATTCGTGGTGCCGTTCCGCGTGATGACGATCTCGGTATTGGCATTGAGGCCCGTCATCCCGGCCGCGATCGCCGCATCGCGTGTGTAAATGCGGAAGGTTTCGGTGGAGCCGTTGCCGTCGACCTGGAAGGTGTCGGTGTCCGCGCCGCCGTCGATCAGATCGCGGCCACCTGACGTGGCACCGTCGAAGTTCCAGATGATGAGGTCGTCGCCCGCGCCGCCATTGACGGTGTCGTTGCCCGTCCCGCCGTTCAAGCGATCGTCGCCGTCGTCACCGTTCAGCACGTCGTTGCCGGCACCGCCGAGCAGCACGTCGCCATCCGCGCCACCGCTCAGCAGATCGTTGCCGGTGCCACCCACCAGACGATCAAGGCCGTTGCCGCCGTTCAACGTATCGTTGCCGCCCGCGCCGCTCAGCGTGTCGTCGCCGTCATTGCCGTTCAGCAGATCGTTGCCGCCGACGATGAGCGGGTTGACCCCTGTCGCATTGTCCGCACCCGCGGTGCCGTTGAAGGTGTTGTTGGTCAAGGGCAGACCGTTCCAGGTCTGGCCGACCGGCGCAGTCGGCTGAGAGATCAGTGTCTCCGGCGTTCCGCCGCCGTCGGTAAAACTGACAACGGCGCGCAGTTGCAGCCCGGCCTGAGCTCCCGCTGCGGTAAGCGGCAGGTCCTGAGGCGTGAACGTCGCGTTGGTTGCACCCGCGATATCAGCCCAGGTCGTTCCGTCGGCTGACGATTGCCATTGGTACGAGAACGCACCCAGCCCGTTGGCATCCGCGATCGACGACAGGTCGAGGGTCAGCGTCTGACCCTCGGTTGGCGTCATGTCGCTGATCACCGGGGCTCCGGTGGCGGGAGTGCCGCTGATGTTCAGATCGCCATCGGCAAAGCGCAGGATCTCGATGTTGCGCAGCGTGTCGATGCCGTCATTGACGGTGATTGCCGGATCATTCCCGAACCCGGTATGCGCCACCTGCACCACGCCACCACCGAGATTGGTGATCGTGTAGTTCGCCTGGATGTCGCCATAGACCGCGACGTCCGTATCCCCCGCCTGCCCGCCATCCAGAATTTCGCGCTGGATGTGCATCTGTCCGGGGTTGATCGAGCGATCGATCAGCAATTCGAACAAGGACTTGCCGGCCCAGCCAAGCGCCACGTTCTGCGGCGAGTTGTCGAAGACGTGCC
Source organism: Albidovulum sp. (assembly GCA_041739655.1). Classification (GTDB taxonomy): domain Bacteria; phylum Pseudomonadota; class Alphaproteobacteria; order Rhodobacterales; family Rhodobacteraceae; genus Albidovulum. The sequence continues at coordinate 20,458 of JBGSNN010000040.1, forward strand.
GCAGGGTATCCACCGTTCCGATTTCGGTTCCACCGGTGTCGCGGATCGAGATGCGGACGTTCAGCCAACGGTCGCCGTCCAGGATGTCGTCGCCGCCATTGCCTTGCAGCAGGTCGGAGCCGCCACCGCCCAGGAGGATGTTGCCGGCCTCGAAGAATCCGTTCGCGCCGACCGAGACGATCTGGTCCAGACCGGCGATACGGTCGATTCCGTCCTGATCGAGCCCGTCGTTGAAAAACTCGTTTTCAATCACGCCGCCTGCAAGGCCCGTGGCAACCCGGTCATCGCCGATCAGCGTATCGTTGTTGTCCCAGCCGGACAGCGCCTCGACCTTGTCGTAGCGGTTGCGCAGGATATCCTGCTGTTCCGTGGTGAAGATCTTGATCCGCAGATCAGCGTAGCCGTCCAGCGCCATGCCCTTGAAGATCGACCAGTCAAAGCCGAACATCCCTTCGTTGCGCATCACGCTTTCGCCCTGGACCATGATGTCGTCGCCGGATTCGGCATCGAAATCATGCTCGTCGGACCCCGCGAACATCACGTCATGGCCTTTGATCGCCGAATTGAAGAACAGTTCGGAATTGTCGCCGGCGGTGGTGTCGAACCCGTCGCCACCCTCCATCCAGTCGTCGCCCTCGTTCCCCATGAGGAAGTCCTGGCCATTGCCGCCCATGATGAAGTCGTCGCCCTCGCCGCCGAACACCTCAGAGGCATCGACGCCGAGAAAGAGGGCATCCTTGCCGCGCCCGCCCATCAGGACGTCAAGACCGTTGGTCGTCGCGATCACGTCGTTGCCATCATCGCCCTTCAGGAAATCACCCTCATCGCCCATGTCGGTGATGATGTCATCGCCGGCGCCGCCATTGATGAGGTCCACGCCGAAGCCGCCTTCCAGCCGGTCGTTGCCGGCATCGCCCCAGAGCGCATCGTCCCCGTCACCGCCGATCAACGTATCGTCACCGGACGATCCGCCCAGCACCACATGTTCGCCGCCCGTGAAGCGGATGTAATTGGTCTCGACCGCCGCTGTCAGCGGATCGTCGCGCAGCACTTTCTTCAGCCCGAGGGCCTCGAGGATGGGATCGTCGCCGACTGGATCGGCACCGACCTGATTGGCGATGTTCACCTCCAGCACATGGTCGTATTTGGCAAAGGAATCGGCGCCGATATGACGCAGCACGATGTCATCGTCGGTGCCGCGGATACCATCGGCACCGGGCTGTGCCAGATCGGTATTGGCCATGATCATCTTGGCAAGAGAGTTGTTTTCCAGCTCGTTCAGGAAGTTCTGCCCCTGCGTGCGGGTGAGGTAGTAGAACCGGTCGCCGAATTGCAGTGCCTCGAGCTGAGCCTCGAAGATCGCGGCAAAGGTCGATCCCAGCATGCCGCCGAAGGGCATGTTGCGTTCCGCCAGGCCGCCGATCCAGAGGTCAATGTCGTTGAGGCCGCTGTTGGCCGCCGTCCAGGTGCCGCCCGAGCCGGTCAGGAATTCCATGCGGTCGGCCGGTGCGCCAGCCCCTCCCATGACGATCAGCGTCGCCGCGTCACGCTTTTCGGCCAGGGTCGTGGCGTTCACGATCGTGTCGTGGGTGCCGTAGGCCGCGATGAAGTTGATGACCGATACCGTGTTGCTCATCTGGGCGGCAAAATCCACCCAGTTGTCATAGGGTTTCAGCCAGACTGAGCCGGTCTGGGCATAAAGCTCCGCCCGCGCGTCATTCAGAGAGGGAACCCCGGTGTCGCGGCCGCGCGCGATATTGATCGCCGCGAGATCGAGCGGCAAGCCGACAAGGTTGTTGCGCAGGGACGACACGACGAATTCGTCGATCTCGTTGCCGCGGGTCGCGGTCAAGCCACGCACGACCGCCGCAGCAGCTTCGTCTGAGGAAATCGTGCCGTTGTTGTCGTAAAGGATCGGGTTGAGGAAGGCGGCGATCAGCCCCACATCATCGCTTGAGCCGTCCGCAAAGACGCGCGGCATGCCGTCGGTCAGCATCGAATGACCGAATCGGTACACGGTGTTGGCGAATTCGGCAAAGATGGCCGGGTTGATGTCGGTCACCGCGTTGAACACGAAAGGTTCGATGTTCGGGTGGACCTTGCGTGCAAACTCCTCGAAGACGAGGTGCTGATACTGCATCTCGGTGGAGAACCGCGCCGCCTGGAACAGACGCTCGCCATCCCACTCCAGCCCGACCGGACTGGTCGGCACCGGGCCGCCGACGGGAATGTCGGTCAGGAGCCATTCGTTGATGAAGTCGATGTCGCCACTGGCAAGGATCGTCGCCTGCTGGGCATCAATCTGGCGGTTGTGTTCCGAGTGGAAGATGTGGTGGACCGAGGTCAGGCCGATGTTCTCGTTGCCGCGCCCGTCGCCGGTGATGAAGTGCCGGTCGAGCAGCTCGTTGTCATACCTGCCCGCCGTCGAAACGCTGTCGGAGAGCCCCAGCGCCGCGTCATCGTCGGCGATCTTCAGCATCCCGGTCTGCCCGTCGAAGGGATTGGCCGCATGGGCGATGTCATCGAGGAAGGCATGGCCGATGCGGATGGCCCCCGCCGCAAAGGTGTTGACCGGCGCGCCGGGCGTGCCCGTCGCCACCACGTCATCGGCGGTGTTCGGGATCCCGTCCGGCCCGAGACCGGTGATGACCTGGGCAAAGCCGGTCGCCGGATCGGGAATGAACTTGCCATAGGCATCGGTCCGCAAGAGTGGAATGTTCAGCGCATCGCCATCGGTCAGCTCGATGCCGAGCATGTTGCGCGCCTGCGCCTTGATGTCGGCCCAGGTCGGCAGGCCACCATTCGAGCCGTCGAGCAACCGGCCAGTCGCGACGGGGCGGCCCTGGCTGTCAAGCTCGTATTCGCGCAGAAACACCTGATGCGAGGCGTGCGAGGTATAGGTCTGGTTCTGGTCCACGAACGGCGTGGTCGTGTTCTGCCCCTCATGCGTCGTGTCGTCGGCGGTGCCGAGAATGCCGTCCGCCCCCGGACCGGCCATCGGGGTCGAGCGTGTGACCGCCATGAACTGAAGCGCCGGGTTGGTCAGCTCGTCGCCGCTGCCGGCAATGCCGTCGGGTCCATGGGTGATGAGCGGGTCATCAGGCTGCAAGGGAACGAAGATCGTGCCGTTGTCACCCTTGGTGATGAGATCGAGGCCATGATCGAAGAACTGGCCGAAGAAGGTCATCCAGGCGTTGAAGGGGGCCGAGATGCCCTCGTCCGGTGAAATGTTCACGATGTTGGCGAGATCGGCGTCGGTAATCTCCACCGCGTCCGAATCGTGCGACAGCGAGACATTGTCCACCAGAACCTGGCCGCCGCCGGTCTGAGCGATCTCCGTGACAAGCGTGTAGCCGTCAAGCGCCGCAGGCAGGGCGCCGGTGGACAGGCTGACCGGGGCCCATTGCCCGTCGGCGGGTGTCGGCAGGGCCGTCACGGCCAGGAGAACACTGGTCATGCCATCAGGCGACACCGCCATGATGCGCGCCGAGCCGCCGGACCAGGCCTGATCGGTCCGGTCGCCCACGACGAAGTCGAGGGTATAGCTCAGCCCGGCGCTCGCCGCTCCTGCGCTCTGCGACAGGACCGCCCCGCCAGTGATCCAGGCGACCTTGCCGCCGCCGTTGACGGAGGGGTCCGAAATGCTGTCGATCGGATCGTAAAGACCGCCGATGCCGCCGGTGATGGTCCAGCCACTCGGCGCGACAGTCGTGTAGTTGCCCAAGGGATCGGAAATGACGCCCGGATCGCCGGCGACAAGCGAGTCCATCTCGAAATCCGGGTTGGACAGCGCGACAGGCGCCGGCCCGGCGCCGGGGGCAACCGGGGTCTTGCCGGGATTGGCCTCCATCCAGGCGGCAACGGCGGCATCATTGGCAAACCACACCGCGACAGCGGCCGGGTTGTTGACGCTCATGTCCACGATCAGGTTGGAGATGGTGCGCGGATCGGCATCGGCGACGTTGCCGCTGTGCCCGCCATTGCCCGCACCGGGCGCGCCGATCACGCCGTAGTCCGTGTTGGTGACCGTGCCCCCCGGCCCGAGGTTCATCGTGTCGCCGTCGGCATCGTTGATGAAACTGGCCGTCAGCAACCGCGGCATCACCTCGTCTGCCGCCCCCCAGGTTTCACGCCCCGGCACGATGTTGTTGTAGGTGCCATCCACTGTCCGGACGCCGAACGGCAGGTGCGGGTCCGAAATCGCCGGGAGCGCGCCGGGCGTGCCCTGCGGCACGACATTTCCCGCAGCATCGACGAAGATGTCGGTCAGGGCGGTCCCGGTGGCATGGGCCTCGGAAATCTTGATCTGACGGAGAATGAAATCAAGATCGGCAAGGTTGAGTTTGACAGCCATGGCAAAATACTCCCCTGGGCCCCCAGGAGCCTTGCGTCCGGGGGGCGTTGATTATTGAATCGGGAACGTCACAAAGTTCGAACGTCGCGGGTTCAGTCGCTGGTTCGGGCGCGTTTGCGCATGTTCATGAATCTCCCACCACCACGAATTACTCTACGCGCGGCCGGACAATCTGCTCAGGCCCCTTGGTCCTGCGATGTCGCGGCCTGAAAGTAGCGCCCCGCATTCGGACCAAGGTCTGAGTCCCGGATCAGACCTTGGTCCGAGGCGCGTGTTGCCGCTTGTGTGCAAAACTGACGCGTGGCTGCAATATTCCAACGGCGCCGCCGGCAGATGAGAGCTTTGTCGATGTGCCTGTCCGTCGTATTCTCGACCGGCACACAATCCGCACCGGAATTTGGATCAGGCGCAGCGAGAGGGGGGAGAGTGGAAAGGTCCATCCCTGACCAGACTAAGGATGCGTCGGCATCTCGTGTGGTCCCGAATGCCGCTGATCGCCGCGACGGGTCTGGTTCTGTCGATCTGGTTCTTCCGGCTCTTTCCCTCGCCACCCTTGGCGTCGTTCTCATCATGTCACTTCTCGGTGCCACACTCGTTCGGCAGTACAATTCGATGCAGATGCGATCCTTCGCCGAAAGCGGCAGCGTCTATGTCGAGGGCTTTCTTGCCCCGCATGTCCACCAGTTTTTTGCGACCGGGACATTCAATGACTCTGCCAGGGCGGACCTCACGAGACTGATGCGGTGGCTGCCCGCGGAGAACCATTTCGAGGCGCTCAAGATCTGGAACCGGTCCGGAGAGTTGCTATTCAGCACCCTGGATCCCAAGTTGGCGGAGATCCACGAATCCGTGCCGCTGGACGCGGTGCTCAGGGGCGAAATCGTCGCCGAGATTGGACTTCCGGACGCGAATGACGGTGACCCCGCTCCTATTCCCCGGCCATTCATCGAAATCTATTCGCCGATCTATGACCCGACCGATGAGACGATCGTTGCCATTGGCGAGATCTATCGGGATGCGACCGACATGCTTCGTGACCGCGCCGCCATCGAGCGGGCGATCTGGACATCGATCGGCGCCGCGACGTTCGGGCTGATCGCGATGCTGCTGCTGGTGGGATCGCAGCGCCGCAAGCTGGCGCGCCAACTGCTGGCTCAACGCAAGAGTGCGGCGGAGAACAATGCGCTGCGATCCGCGGCAGACAAGGCGCGTCTGGACGCGAGCCACTCGAATGAACAGCTTCTCAACCATGTCGGTGCCGAACTGCATGACGGCCCGATTCAGACCCTCAGCCTTCTCATGCTTGTCGCGGACAATGCCGGGCAAGGCTCTGCCCCCGCACCAAAGGCATTGGTCGAGAAAGCGATGGCTGAGATGCGGGCGATTTCAAGCGGTCTGATCTTGCCCGAGCTCGAGGGCCTGACATTGGCCGAGACGATTCTGCTCGCCATTGACCGGCATGAGAACCTGACCGGCACGCGCGTCGAACGAGAACTGGGTGCCCTGCCCTCCGACATATCCCACCCCGTCAAGGTCTGTGCCTACCGGCTGGTTCAGGAAGGCCTCAATAACGCCTTCCGCCATGCCGGCGGGCTAAGTCAGCAGGTCGAGGCGCGACAGCTTTCAGGTGCCATCGTCATCGTGGTCCGCGATGGTGGCCCCGGCCATCCGCTACCGCTCGCCCACCGGACGGATCGCGCCGGACTTGGACTCCAGGGTATCAGGAACCGGCTCGAAGTTCATGGCGGCCATCTTGAGGTGCATTTCGGTCAGGCCAGCGGAACCGAATTGCGGGCGACGCTGCCGCTCCATCCGGCCGGGAACGAGCCGCCTGCCTCAGATCAGCGATGACGCCGAATCGATCTTGAGCTCCTGCGCCGCAAGCACGACTTCAATCCGGTTGCGGACATTCAGCTTCTGCATGAGCACAGTCATGTAGTGCTTGACCGTCTTGTCGCTGATGTTGAGGGCCTGGGCGATTTCCTTGTTGGTATTGCCGCGCAACAGAAGCCTGAGAACCTGTTCTTCCCGCGTGCTCAGCCTGATGGCCCGCGCCGCCTGACGGCGAAGTGATGCCGTACGCAAGCCGGCAATGACCTTCGAGGCAAAGCTCGGGGTGATGTAGGTGTCGCCGCCATGAACCACCCGGATCGCCTCGGTCAGTTCTTCAAAGGTGCTGCCCTTGAGAACGTACCCCAACGCCCCCGCTTCCAGAGCGGCAATTGCGGTGTCGATCCCGGTTGCCGCCGTGAAGGCAATCACCTTGGTCGTCTGTCTGTCGCGCGAAATCTCGGTAATGGCGTCAAGCACCTTTCCCGGCATGCTGAGATCGGCAATCACGACATTGGGCCGGTACTTCGCCGCGATCTCGACGGCGTCGCGCGCGCAGGTGCCCGTACCCACGATCTCAAAATCGTCGCTCTCTGCGAACAGAGCGACGATTCCCGAAAGCAACACGGGATGATCGTCAAAGAAGGCAACAGAAATACTGCACACGGCAGATCCAGCCGATCAATTCCAGGAAGAATGACACCCAGACAAAAGGTACCACCCCCAGCAGGTGCCGCAAGGAATTGTTTGCCGATCACGTCGCACCCCCCGGCGGGACGACACGGATCGGACGGGCCTGAACCTGCCGTCGCTGGTGGCACGCATGTGCGCAGCCACAATATCTGGCGAAGGTGACGATGCGGACCGGGTGTCGGCCCACGCCCCTGGTCTGCCGGGGCGCCGATCGGCGCGACATCAGCGGATCCGTCCACCGCAAGACCAGTCAGGAGGGATCGCCTGATTTGTCGTAGTTTTGGGGACAACCATCGAGGCATGTCTGCCTCCGGTTGAATCCGGACCTGCCGCCCCGAATGCTGTGATTCTTGATGCCCTCGCTGCGGCAGAGGATGGGGTGGAGACTGGGGCATCAGGCTCGACAGAGCTTCGGGCGCAGATCTTCACCGCCATGTCAAACTGCTGGTGGGCATTCCCGGCAAAAGCCGCTAAGTCGCCCGCAACGAACACGGACCCGGTGCGAACCCGGGTGGCTCTTCCGGCCGCCGATCCGCCGGGCAACCTGAACTGACACCAGATCACATATCGACGCGCGGCCAGTCCGGCCGGGGTCGATCAGGGCAGAACTTACATGATTTCACTCGACGCCTACCGCGCCCAATGGACGGGCAACATTCGCGGCGATCTGATGGCGGGCCTTGTCGTGGCCCTTGCCCTGATCCCCGAAGCCATCGCCTTTTCGATCATCGCCGGGGTCGATCCGAAAGTCGGTCTCTATGCCAGCTTTTCCATCGCCGTCGTCATCGCCATCACCGGCGGGCGGCCTGGCATGATCTCAGCCGCCACCGCGGCGACGGCAGTCCTGATGATCACGCTGGTACGCGACCACGGGCTGCAATACCTGCTGGCGGCCACCGTGCTGGCGGGGCTGATCCAGATCGGCGCGGGCCTTCTGAAGCTTGGCTTCGTGATGCGCTACGTCTCGAAGTCGGTGATGACCGGCTTCGTGAATGCGCTGGCGATCCTGATCTTCATGGCGCAACTGCCGGAGCTGGACCCCACGAAGGTCACCTGGCTTACCTTCGTGCTGGTCGCCGCGGGGCTGGCCATCATCTATCTCTTCCCGCTCCTGACCAAGGCGATCCCGTCGCCTTTGATCACCATCGTCGTGCTGACCGGGCTGACGATGTTCTTCGGCTGGGACGTGCGGACCGTGGGCGACATGGGCGCCCTGCCCGATATCTTGCCGGTGTTCCTGATTCCGCAGATTCCGCTGACGCTTGAGACGCTGCTGATCATCCTGCCCTATTCCATTGCGGTCGCGGTGGTCGGCTTTCTGGAAAGCCTGATGACCGAGACCATCGTCGATGACCTGACCGACACCAGGTCGAACCGCACTCAGGAATGCATCGGACAGGGTATCGCCAACACGGCGACCGGCTTCATCGGCGGGATGGCGGGCTGCGCGATGATCGGCCAGTCGATGATCAACGTCAAATCCGGCGGACGCGGGCGGCTTTCGACCTTTTCGGCGGGCGTTTTCCTTCTGATCATGGTTGTGGGTCTTGGCGACCTTGTCAGCAGGATCCCGATGGCGGCGCTGGTGGCAATCATGATCATGGTCGCGATCGGCACCTTCTCGTGGTCGTCGATCAAGAACCTCAGACTGCATCCGCGCTCGTCGTCCATCGTCATGGTCGCCACGGTCGTCGCAGTCGTCTACACCCACAACCTCGCCATCGGCGTGCTGGTCGGCGTGCTCTTGTCCGGCATCTTCTTCGCCGGCAAGATCGCGCAGCTCTTCAACGTCACCACCACCATCTCGAAGGACGGGCGCGAGCGGACCTATATTGTCGAGGGCCAGCTCTTCTACGGCTCGGTCGAGGATTTCATGAACGCCTTCGACTTCAAGGAGGCGCTGGATCGCGTCATCATTGACGTCAGCCATGCCCATATCTGGGACATATCCTCGGTGCAGGCGCTGGACATGGCGATCCTGAAGTTCCGCCGCGACGGCGCCGAGGTCGAGATTGTCGGCATGAACGAGGCGACCGAAACCATCGTTGACAAGCTTGCCATCCATGACAAGCCGGGCGCCATGGACAAGTTGATGGCGCATTGAGGGAGGGACAGACATGACAGAGAAACCGCAGAAGATCGTCGCCCTGGTCGATGGCTCCATCTACGCGGCCAGCGTCTGCGACCATGCGGTGTGGATCTCGCAGCGCACCGGCGCGGCGGTCGAACTGCTCCACGTCCTTGGCCGCCGCGAGGCCGCCGATACGCATGACCATTCCGGCGCGATCAAGCTTGGCGCACGAACCGCACTTCTGGAGGAACTGGCCGAGCTTGATGCGCAGCGCGCCAAACTGATCAGCCATCGGGGCCGGGCCATTCTGGAAGATGCCCGCGCGATTCTGGACAAGGCCGGCCTGAACGAGATCACCACCCGCCTGCGTCACGGCGATATCGTCGAAGCCGTGGCCGAGATCGAAGGCGACGCCCGGGTGATCATCATCGGCAAGCGCGGAGAGGCGGCGGATTTCGCCAAGGGGCACCTCGGCTCGAACCTCGAACGCATCGTCCGCGCCAGCCACAAGCCGGTGTTTGTCGCTTCGCGCGCCTTCAGGCCGATCTCGAAGGTGCTGGTCGCCTATGACGGCGGCACCTCGGCGATGAAGGCGGTCGACCACATCGCCCGCAGCCCGCTGTTCCAGGGGCTCGCGGTCCATGTCGTCACTGTCGGCGTTGCCACCTCCGACGTGAAGAAGGGGCTGGCGGACGCCAAGGCCATGCTGAAAGCTGCGGGGATCCTCGCCGAGACCTCAGTCCTGCCCGGCCAGCCGGAAACCGCATTGGGCAAGCTGGTGGACGAGGCGCAGTTCGACATGCTGGTGATGGGCGCCTATGGCCACAGCCGCATCCGCAGCCTGATCATCGGATCGACCACGACCGCGATGATCCGGTCGTGCAAGGTGCCCGTGATCCTGATCCGCTGAAGCGACTGGCGTCATCCGATCGGTTTGATACTGTGGCGGCGCAATGCTGCATCTACGTCGGCCCTGAGATCGATGCTCTCGGCTGGGGCGCGATCGAGGGACGGGACGTTGGCCACCACATGATTCCGACAGTGTCGCCCGCACGGCGCGGTAGCGTGGTGGCCAGCCTCGGCACCGCCCAGACCATTGCCTGGGCGTCGAGCTACTATATCCCGGCGGTCCTGGCGCTGCCGATGGCCGCAAGTTTCGGGCTGTCGCCGGTCTGGGTGTTCGGCGCCTTTTCGATGGCGATGATGGTCTCGGCCCTGATCGGCCCCTGGGCGGGGGCGCGGATCGACCGATTGGGCGGGCGCGGCCTTCTGATGCTGTCGAACCTTGTCTTTGCCTCTGGTCTCGGGCTTCTGGCCGCCGCACCTTCGCTCACGGTGCTGTTCATCGGCTGGGCCGTCATCGGGCTCGGCATGGGAATGGGTCTCTACGAGGCGGCCTTTGCCACGCTGGCCGGAATCTACGGGCGCGAGGCGCGCGCGCCGATCACCGGCATCACGCTCATCGCCGGGTTTGCCAGCACCGTGGGCTGGCCGCTGTCCGCGCTCATGCTGGCGACCTGGGGCTGGCGCGAGGCCTGTCTTGGCTGGGCGCTGATCCACCTGACGCTGGCGCTGCCGCTGAATGCCCTGCTGCCGCAGGCAACCGCACCGGTGGCGGCCCCGACGGTCACGGATTCCGAGCCGGCGGCAGCGCCGCGGTTCGCGCTTGTCCTGCTGGCCTTCGTCTTTGCGGCAACGTGGTTCAACTCGACCGCAATGGCGGCGCATCTGCCGGGGCTGTTGCAGGCGGCGGGCG
>JBGSNN010000061.1:0-2945 GCA_041739655.1 Albidovulum sp.
ATGAAACCAAAACCCTTGGTAGGATCAAACCATTTCACCCGACCATGCACGATCTGCATGACCACTTCATCTTCCGTCATCAGCAGAGCCTTCTCCCCAGAATGAGCCCCTTGGTGGCTCAAATGGGCTGAATCCCCTTCGGGGTGCAAGCAGAAATCCGACTCATTTGTCGGTCATTGTCGCTAACTTGACAATGGTCAGGGGTTCAGGCGCTGAACTGCCCAATCCGAATCCACCGTCGGACGCGACCAGCGAAAGCGGTCGTGCAGCCTGAAGGCTCCATCCGCCCAGAATTCGATTTCAAGCGGATGAATGCGGATACCCCCCCAGTTTGGCGGGCGGGGCGGGTTTGGTCCCTTGGTCACCGCAACCTTCGCCGCCTCGGCCATCAGCGCCTCACGCGAGGACAGGGGCTGCGATTGCTGCGAGGCCCAGGCGCCCAGCCGCGATTTCAGGCTGCGGCTGGCGTAATAGTCATCCGCCTTCGCCCCGTCCTCACGCGATGTCAGGCCACGCACCCGGATCTGGCGGCGCAGGCTTTTCCAGTGCAGCACGAAGGCGGCCTTGCCCGATGCGGCAATCTCTTGCCCCTTCTGCGATCCGTAGTTGGTGTAGAAGACGAAGGCATCCGCCTCGATTTCCTTCAACAGGACCATGCGCACATTCGGCAGACCGTCCCCGTCCACGGTGGCCAGGGCAATGGCGTTCGGGTCATTCGGCTCCAGCGGTTCAGCCTCGGCCAGCCAGCCTTGCGCCAGCGCGAAAGGGTCGCTGCCCGCGAAGATCCCGGTCCTGTCCATCTGGAAACTCCTTGCCCAAGGCGAAAGGCCTGCCTTGAAGGGCGGCCCGGCTTCGCCTACACGTCGAACTCGATGCAAAGGTGGGCTAGGGGTCAGGAATGTCAACCGGACTGATGCAAGGCAAGCGCGGGCTGATCATGGGGCTTGCGAATGACAAGTCGATCGCCTGGGGGATTGCCCAGGCTGTGGCGGCCCAAGGGGCAGAACTGGCCTTTTCCTATCAAGGCGAAGCGCTGAAAAAGCGGGTGGAGCCCTTGGCCGCCAGTCTTGGCACGCCCAAGCTCTTTGAATGCGACGTGGCCAGCGACGACAGCATCGACGCACTGTTCCAAGGCCTGAAGGCCGACTGGGGCCAGCTTGATTTCCTGGTTCATGCCATCGGTTTCGCCGACAAGAACGAGTTGCGCGGCCGCTATGTCGACACGTCGCGCGCGGGTTTTGCGCTGGCGATGGACATCTCGGTCTATTCCTTCACCGCCGTCTGCCGCCGGGCTGCGGCGATGATGCCGGAGGGCGGGTCGCTTCTGACGCTGACCTACTACGGGTCCGAACGTGTCATGCCGCATTACAACGTCATGGGCGTCGCCAAGGCCGCGCTCGAAGCCTCGGTGCGCTACATCGCCGAAGACCTCGGCAAGGACGGCATCCGCTGCAACGCGATCTCGGCCGGGCCGATCCGGACGCTCGCGGCCTCGGGCATCGGCGATTTCCGCTACATCCTGACGTGGAACGAGCTGAATTCGCCGCTGCGCCGCAACGTGCATCAGGACGAAGTCGGCAAGTCGGCGCTCTATCTTCTGTCCGACCTCGGCTCGGGCGTCACCGGCGAGGTGCACCACGTCGATTGCGGCTATCATATCGTCGGCATGAAGGCGGTGGATGCCCCTGACATCGACGCGGTGACGGGCCGCAACGGCAGGGAATCCGCGCTATGAAGGAACGCCTGCCGCACGAAAAGGGCTTTCACGTCTCCTGGGACCAGATCCATCGCGATGCGCGCGCGCTGGCGTGGCGGCTGGATGGCAAGGGCCCGGATAACGGCGCCTGGCGCGCGGTCGTGGCGATCACCCGTGGCGGCATGGCGCCCGCGATGATCGTCAGCCGCGAGCTTGACATCCGCACCGTCGATACGATCTCGGTCAAGTCCTACAACCATCAGGACCGCTCGATGCCGCGCGTCATCAAGGAACCGCAGGCCTCGATCATGGGCGCCGATGGAGAGGGCGTGCTGGTGGTCGATGACCTCGTCGATACCGGCCGGACGCTGGAACTTGTCCGCAACCTCTATCCCAGGGCGCATTTCGCGACGGTCTATGCCAAGCCCGAGGGCCGTGCGATGGTCGATACCTACATCACCGAGGTGAGCCAGGACACCTGGATCTTCTTCCCCTGGGACATGGCGCTGCAATACGTCCAGCCCTATCGCGGCACGGACTGAGGCATGACGCCGCGGACTTGGTCGCGCCTTCTGCATGATGCGTTCGAGGTCGGCATCATCGCCAAGGCGACCTTTGCCACGGTCGAAACCCTGACCGGACTTGGCATCTTCTTTGTCAACGCCGCCTGGGTCCGGACCGTTGCGCGTTGGCTGACGGCGGGTGAGCTGGGCGAGGATCCGGGTGACTGGCTCAGCGGCTGGATCATGGCCGGGGCCCAGGCCTTTTCGGTCAGCACCCAGCATTTCTGGGCCAGCTACCTTGTCAGTCACGGTCTCGTCAAACTGGCCGCCGTCGGGGCGCTGATCGCCGGATTCCGCTGGGCCTACCCGGTTTCCATCGCGGTGTTGTTCGGGTTCATCCTCTGGCAGATGCAGAAGTGGGCGGCGACCGGGTCCCTGCTGATGCTGGGGCTGAGCGTCTTCGACGTGTTTGTCATCCTGCTCATCTGGCATGAATACCAAACACTTCCCAAGCGTCCGTGATCCGCTTGCGGAGCGGCCACCGGTCGCTACAGTCAGCCGAAACACCAACGCCGGAGGCCCGCATGTCCCTACCGCTCTCGCCCAGAATGGCCGCGACCGAGGCGCCCCCGGTGATGGAGGCGCGGCGCTGGCTTGACGGTGTGACCTTTCCGCCCGACCGACCGCTCATCAACGTCAGCCAGGCTGCGCCGATGGAGCCGCCGCCCGAGGGGCTGCGGCGGGCG
>JBGSNN010000067.1:0-5596 GCA_041739655.1 Albidovulum sp.
CCGGCGCTGGCCGCGATCCGCGCGGGCGGGGTGCATGGGCTGGCCCATATCACCGGCGGCGGACTGACCGAGAACCTGCCGCGCGTCCTGCCCGAAGGGCTTGGTGCCGAGATCGACCTTGGCGCATGGCCGTTGCCGCCGGTCTTTGCCTGGCTGAACGCTCAGGCCGGGATGGCGCAGGCGGACCTGCTCAAGACCTTCAACTGCGGTATCGGCCTGATCCTCGTCGTGGACCCGGCGCGCGAGGCGGCGTTGAGCACGCTCCTGCGCGCGGCAGGCGAGACGGTGGTCGCACTCGGCACTGTCACCGAAGGGCAGGGGGTCAGCTACCGGGGCACGCTCGCTTGAAGCGCGTCGCGATCCTGATTTCGGGCGGCGGGTCGAACATGCTGGCCCTCGTCCGCAGCATGACCGGCGATCATCCGGCGCGGCCGGTTCTGGTGCTGTCGAACGATCCCGCGGCCGCGGGCCTCGCGCGGGCGGCGGAGCTTGGCATCGCCACCGCCGCGGTCGATCACCGGCCCTTCGGCACCGACCGCGCCGCCTTCGAGGCCGAGATTTTACGGCCGCTGCTGGCGGCCCGGCCCGATATCCTCTGCCTGGCCGGCTTCATGCGGGTTCTGACCCCCGGTTTCGTCGAGCGCTTTCGCGGCCGGATGCTGAACATCCACCCCTCGCTCTTGCCGAAATATCCCGGTCTTCACACTCATGCCCGCGCCCTTGCCGCCGGCGATGCCGAGGCTGGCTGCACCGTGCATGAAGTCACGCCGGCGCTCGACGCGGGCCCGATTCTGGGTCAGGCGCGCGTCCGCGTCGAACCGGGCGACACACCCGAAACGCTCGCCGCGCGGGTTCTGTCGCAGGAACACCGGCTCTATCCCGCGGTGCTGCGCCGCTTTGCCGAGGGCGACCGGCGCCCGGTCTTCCTCTGACCGCCACGGTCTAAAAAAATCCTTGGCGCCGCCCCTTTTAAACCCCGCGCCCCTGCCCTAAGAGGGCGTGATCTGCGGGATGACCCCGCACAAGACGGAAATTCAATGCCCACGATCAACACGACCGAAGACCTCGCCCGCATCTGCGACGCCGCCAAGTCCGAACCCTATGTCACCCTCGACACCGAGTTTCTGCGCGAGCGTACCTATTATTCCAAGCTCTGCCTGATCCAGATGGCGCTTCCGGGCCATGACGGCGAGGCGGTGCTGATCGATCCGCTGGCCCCCGGCCTGTCGCTTGAGCCGCTCTATGACCTCTTCCGGCACGAGGCGACGGTCAAGGTGTTTCACGCCGCGCGACAGGATCTCGAGATCTTCTTCGTCGAAGGCCATGTGTTTCCGACCCCGCTTTTTGACACCCAGGTCGCGGCCATGGTCTGTGGCTTTGGCGATCAGGCCGGATACGAGACGCTGGTGCGCAAGATTGCCCGGCAGAACCTCGACAAGACCTCGCGCTTCACCGACTGGTCGCGGCGCCCGCTGAGTGAAGCGCAATTGACCTACGCGCTGGCCGATGTGACGCATCTGAGGGTGATCTACGAATTTCTGGCGAAGGAACTTCAGCGCACCGGGCGGCAGAAATGGGTGGAGGAGGAGCTTGCGGTCCTGCTGTCCCCGGAAACCTATATCACCCGCCCGGACGAGGCCTGGACACGGGTCAAGACGCGGACCACCTCGGGCCGGTTCCTTGCCATAGTGCGCGAACTGGCGCGGTTCCGCGAGCACTATGCCCAGAGCCACAACGTGCCGAGAAGCCGCGTCTTCAAGGACGACGCGCTTCTGGAACTGGCCTCGACCAAGCCGACCAATACCGAGGAGCTCGGCCACTCGCGCCTTCTCTTGCGCGAAGGGCGCAGACCCGACATCGCCGAGGGCATCCTGGCCGCGGTGCAGGCGGGCCTTGCAACCCGGCCCGAGGAGCAGCCGAAGGCCGACACATCGCGCGAGCAGCTTCAGGTCGATTCCGCCCTTGCCGATCTGCTCCGCGTCCTGCTGAAGGCCAAGTCGGAAGCCGAGGGCGTGGCCCAGAAACTGATCGCCTCCTCGGCCGATCTCGATGCGCTGGCCGCCGGCGACCGGTCCGTCGCCGCCCTCAAGGGTTGGCGCGGCGAAGTCTTCGGGCAGGATGCGATCGAGCTCTGCGACGGCAAGATCGCCCTCTCCGCCAAGGGCGGCAGCGTACGCGTGATCCAGGTCTGACGCCGGGGCCGGCCTTCAGCGGCTGGACGAAAGGCTGTTCGTTGCGCCCTGGACGACGATCTTGCGCACGTCCTGCAAGCGGATGTCGGACAGGAAGACGGCGGCGGTCAATTCGCGCGATTGCGGCGTCGAACTGCGCCGCGATTCGAGCGGCTGACTGACGACGAAACGGTAGGTCAGGACGCCATCTTCGGCGACACCGTCGTTGGCCGGCAACAGATCCGCCTCCCACCAGCCTTGCGTCGGCGGCAGGCCCGAAGCGCGGATGATCGCGCCGCCCTGCTGGCGCGCCACCTCGAGGGCGGTCACCTGCTGCACCAGCGGGCGCGGGTCCTGCGGGATGCCATTGCTGTCCACGGCAACGGTCTGTTCGGCCTTGCTGCCGCCGAACCAGTTGAACGGATTGAGCTTGCTGTTGCTGATCCGCTCACATCCAGGCACGGTGATCGTCACGATCAGCAAGGCCGCGATCAGTTTCTTCATGCTCTGTCCCCCGTTCTGTCCCGCCTTGGGTAGCCGAATTGAACGCGCCTGAAAAGAGGCGGCAGGGCTGGACCTTGCGGCCGCGAGCGATTACCTCGGGCGCGTCAGAGGGAGAGCTTCATGGCCAGCGCCGCCTTCGAGGATATTGCCGACACCTTCGCGTTTCTCGACGACTGGGAGGATCGCTACCGCCATGTCATCGACCTCGGCAAGGCGATGCCGCCGCTTGACGACGCGGTGAAGGTTCCTGCGATCAAGGTCTCCGGCTGCGCCAGCCAGGTCTGGTTCCTGCCGCGCATCGACGGGCAGGGGCCCGCCGCGCGGTTCGATTTCGACGGCGACAGCGACGCGATGATCGTGCGCGGCCTCATCGCGATCCTGAAGGCGCTTTACTCCGGGTTGACGGTGCAGGAGGTGGGGCGTGTCAATGCGGCGGCCGAGCTTGCGCGGCTCGGCCTCGACAAACATCTCTCGTCGCAACGCTCGAACGGCCTGCGCGCCATGATCGACCGCATCCGCGCCCTTGCCGCGACGGCGGCGGCCTAGCTAGAGCCGCGCCAGCGCCGGGGCGAGATCGCCGTAGCCGGTCAGGCGCCGCTCATAGGCGAGACCCAGCCGCGCCGCGCAGTCCCGCGCCTTGGCATCGAGCGCCGGATCCTCGGTCTGGGCCTGATAGACGAGCTTGGTGTAATTGCCGAAATACATGTCCCGAAGCTCCGGATGCCGGTCGAGACCCATCGGCTTCCACACAAAGGCCTCGAACTGCCGCACCAGAAAATCGGTCAGGTAGAAGGCGGTGAACTCCTCCTCCGCTTTCGCGGCGAAGGCAGCATTGCCTTCATAAAACGAATAGCAATGCGGCCCTTCGATCATTTCAATGCCCAATTCATTGCACTTTTCGAACAACCGGCCACCCGTTCCGCAATCTGCATAGACCACGAACACTGCCGCATAGCGATCGCGATGCTCGCGCACGGCCGCCTCGACGGCGGCGGTGATCCGGTCAGGCCAGAGATGCAGCTTGGCCGGCAGGCAGGTCAGGTCGAGATGGCTCCAGCCATTCGCCGCCTTCAGGTCGAGGATCTCCCGCGCCAATGCGCCACAGGCGATCAGCAGGACCCGCCCGGTCGCCGTCGGCGGCAAGCCGGTCTCGGTCAATACCTGATCGTCAGGAAGGCTCATGACCGCCACCTCAGCGCAAGCCCGAGCGCGACCGCGACAAGCGGCAAGAGCGCCCATCCGGTCGGCGCGCTCGCCGCCGCAGCGATCAGGGCGCCGCCCCAGATTGTGAGCGCCGCCGCAACGATCACAATGCCGATCAGCAGGAAAAAGCGGGCAGGGGGCATCGAACACTCCTTTCCGTCAATCTGGGTATCCGCGCCGCAAATGCAACGCATCGAACGACAGAGGGCCCCGGCAGCAGGTGCCAGGGCCCTCGGATCGCGCGGCTGACCCGGCTCAGCCGGCGGCAAGCTTGTTATGCTTGCGCGCGATGAAGTCCTTGGCGGTCTGCACCGCCACAGCCGCATCGCGGCAATAGGCATCGGCACCGATTGCACGGCCGAATTCCTCGTTGAGCGGCGCGCCGCCGACAAGCACGATATAATCCTCGCGCATGCCCTTTTCCTTCAGCGTGTCGATCACGACCTTCATGTAGGGCATCGTCGTGGTCAGAAGTGCGGACATGCCGAGGATGTCGGCCTCCTCGCGCTCGAGCGCCTCAATGTATTTCTCGACGGAATTGTTGATGCCAAGGTCCACGACCTCGAACCCCGCGCCCTCCATCATCATGCCGACAAGATTCTTGCCGATGTCGTGGATGTCGCCCTTGACGGTGCCGATCACCATCTTGCCGACCTTCGGCGCGCCGGTCTCGGCCAAGAGCGGCTTCAGGATGAACATGCCGGCCTTCATCGCGTTGGCGGCCAACAGCACCTCCGGCACGAAGAGGATGCCGTCGCGGAAGTCGGCACCGACGATGGTCATGCCGGCGACCAGCGCCTTGGTGAGCACGTCATAGGGCGCCCGGCCGCGGTCGAGCAGGATCCGCACGCCCTCTTCGATCTCTTCCTTGAGACCGTCGTAAAGGTCGTCGTGCATCTGCAGCACAAGCTCGTCATCGGAAAGTTCCGACAGGATGATTTCGTCGCCATCGTCGGCCATGGGCTGCTCCTGAACCTTATCTGCTGCTGCATGGGGCCTTGGGCCCGTTTGGACTTTTCGGATTGCGACATGCCCGGGGTGAAAGCCGACAGGATCACGTCGCGGATGGAAGATGGTGGCAATGGTTCCTGTTATGTTCTATAGCTTTGGCATGAGTGCGGATGACGGCATCTTGCCCGGACAGCGGCTGCGCGCAAGGGGGGCGCTGTCGAACCGTGCGGGGCGGTTCGAGACGCGAGAGCGCGTGGCGGTGGATGACGGCTGGGGCGGCTCGGGTGAGGGGCTGCTGGTGCAGACCGAGGTGCGGGTGGAACGGCCCCGGTCGGCTCTTTCGTTCAACCGCTCGCCCGATCTGCCGTTCGACCGGTCGGTCAACCCCTATCGCGGCTGCGAGCATGGCTGCATCTACTGTTTCGCCCGCCCGACGCATGCCTTCCTCAATCTGTCGCCCGGACTGGACTTCGAGACCCGTCTGATCGCCCGGCCCGGCATCGGCGCGGTGCTGGGGCGGGAAATTTCGGCGCGCGGCTACGACGTGGCGCCGATTGCGCTTGGCACGAACACCGACCCCTATCAGCCCTGCGAGGCGGAACACCGGGTGATGCGCGAGGTCGTGGAGGTGCTGCACGCCTTCAATCACCCACTGGCCATCACCACCAAGGGCACGCTGATCGAACGCGACCTCGATCTGCTGGGACCGATGGCGCGGGCGGGGCTGCTGCGCGTGGGAATTTCGGTCACAACGCTCGATCCCGATC
>JBGSNN010000095.1:0-3643 GCA_041739655.1 Albidovulum sp.
GATCGCCCGCCGCGCCCGCGGCACCCCGCGCATTGCCGGGCGGCTTCTGCGCCGGGTCGTCGATTTCGCGCTGGTCGAAGGTGATGGCCGCCTCTCGCACATGATTGCCGATCTCGCCCTCACCCGTCTCGGCGTCGATCACCTCGGGCTCGACGGGGCGGACCGGCGCTACCTCAGCCTTATCGCCGAGAATTACGCGGGCGGCCCGGTCGGGGTCGAGACGCTCGCGGCGGCCCTGTCGGAAAGCCGCGATGCGATCGAGGAGGTGATCGAGCCGTTCCTGCTCCAGCAGGGCCTGATCCAACGCACACCGCGCGGACGGATGCTTGCCGCCAAGGCTTGGGCCCATCTCGGTCTGCCCGCGCCGGGCACACCGGGACAGGCCGATCTCTTCGTGAAGTAAGCCGGGGTTGAGCGCGGGTGCCGAAGCCTCTATGCCGCCGCCCTAAGGATGCGCCAGAGGGACGAGGCCGACGGTGACGGAGGAAGCAATCAGTACGCTCTTCACCCGCTCGTCGGGCGACTATGTCTTTGCCCGCTGGTCGCGGCCCATCGTTCCGGTGGTGTTCGGCGTGGACGACGCGACGCTTGCCACCCTCAAGGGCGCAATCGAGGCGGTCGTCACGCTGGCGGGCCACAAGATGGCGGAGACCGATCCCGAGCAGGGCGCGAACCTGATGATCTTCTTCGTCCGGGATTGGTCCGAGCTTGGCGCGATCCCCGATCTGGGGCGACTGGTCGAGGGGCTCGACACGCTTCTGCCGCGTCTTGACCGCGAGGGGGCCACCCAGTACCGGCATTTCCGCTTCGAGGACACCGGCGCGATCCGCGCCTGCATCGCCTTCATCCGCATGGATGAAAGCCTCTCGGCGGTGCCGGCCGCGACCATCGCCCTCAGCCTTGCCGCGCAGGTGATCCTGCTTTGGTCGGACACGGCGTTCCGCGAGCGCTCACCGCTTGCCCGGGTGAGGGATACGGTTGTCCTCAGGCCAGACATTGCCGCCCTGATCCGCGCGGCCTACGCCCCGACGATGCCCGATGTCGCGCATGACGCCAGCCATGCTCTCAGGCTTCTTGCCCGCGTCGAAGAGGGCCAGACCTGAACCGTCTCACGTTCTGTCCGCACATACGCCCGCCGGAAGCACAGCTTGCGCTGCTTGCGGCGCAAGGCCATGAAAAACCCCGGCGCCGCAGGCGTCTCCGCCTGATCAGCCGGTAATCTGGACCTTGCCGACCAGCCGCGCGCCTTTTTCCGATGACAGCGTTTGCGCCTTCACATCGGCCTTGACCTCGGCATTCTTCTCGAGCGCCAGTTCGGTGCAATCGATCCGGCCGGTATGGCGACCCTGGATGCGCACCGCGCTGGCAACCAGCGCCCCGGTGACCTCGCCATGCGCGTGGACCGACACCGATTTGCCGGAGACATCGCCGTTCACCCGTCCCTTGACCTCAATGTCGCCTTCGTCGGAGGTGATGTTACCGTCGATGATGAGGTCTTCTTCGATGACCGATTTCGTCATGGTTGCTCCTGCCCTCGGGCCGTGTCTCGTTCACCCTTCGCTACACAGAGAGGCGCCGCCTGCCAAGCGGACTTTGGCCGATGCGCGGGAAAAGGCCCAGATTGCGGTGTTCTTGTCTCTGTCATGGCGCCGCTCTAGGCTCTGCGTACCTCAGGAAAGGCAGGCCGATGCAGCACGAATTCCCGATCCGGGTCTATTATGAGGATACCGATCTGGCCGGGATCGTCTACTATGCCAACTATCTGAAATTCATCGAACGCGCGCGGACCGAATGGGTGCGCGGTCTTGGCATCGATCAGGGGCACCTGCGCGCCGAAGCAGGCATCGTCTTCGCCGTGCGGCGGATCGAGGCGGATTATCTCAGGCCCGCGAAGTTCGATGACGAGCTCACGGTGGAAACCCGGCCTGAAGCCATAACCGGCGCGCGGATCGTTCTTGAGCAGGTTGTCCTGCGTCGCGGCGAGCGTCTTTTCCAGGCACAGGTGACGCTGGTCTGCCTGACGGAGCAAGGACATGCGGCGCGCATACCCGCCGACCTGCGGCGAAAGCTCGCCCCTGCGGTTCACTGAGCCGCGCGATGTTTTGCCCGGTCATGCAGTTGTGTTGGCATTCCCTCTTAAAGCCGGGTAGAATCACTGGTAACTGAGCCGCGAAAACGTGGCCATAACCGGCGAGCAGGCATTCATGGATACTCAAACCCTTGCGACGGCGCAGGAGATCGACTTTTCGCTTCTGGCGCTTTTCTGGCGCGCGTCCTTCGTCGTCAAACTCGTGATGATGCTTCTGACCGTGGCCAGCTTCTGGTCCTGGGCGATCATCGTGCAGAAGTTCATCTCCTACCGGCAGGCGCGGCGCGAGGCGGCGGTCTTTGACCGCGCCTTCTGGTCCGGGGAACCGCTCGATGAGTTGTTCGATCAGATCGGCCCGCAGCCCGACGGTCCGAGCGAGCGTATCTTCGCCTCCGGCATGGTCGAATGGCGCCGCAGCCACCGCGAAAGCGGCGAGCTGATCGCAGGGGCGCAGGCGCGGATCGACCGGTCGATGGACGTGGCGATCGCCAAGGCGACGGAAAGTCTGACGCGTGGTCTGCCCTTCCTCGCGACGGTCGGCTCCACGGCACCCTTCGTCGGGCTTTTTGGCACGGTCTGGGGTATCAAGGTCGCGTTCGAGCAGATCGCGATTTCGCAGAACACCTCGCTCGCCGTTGTCGCCCCCGGTATCGCGGAAGCGCTGGTGGCGACCGCGCTCGGTCTCCTTGCCGCCATTCCCGCGGTCATCTTCTACAACAAGCTCTCCACCGACAGCGACCGCATCATCGCCGGCTATGAGGCTTTTGCCGACGAATTCGCCACCATTCTCTCGCGCCAGTTGGACGCCTGAGCCATGGGCGCGGGGGTGATGAAGCCGGGCGGCGGCGGCGGGCGACGGCGGCGCGGGTCGCGTGGCAAGGCGGCGGTGATGAGCGAAATCAACGTCACGCCCTTCGTGGACGTGATGTTGGTGCTACTCATCATCTTCATGGTGGCGGCCCCGTTGCTGACCGTCGGCGTTCCGCTGGAACTGCCGAAGACCGCGGCGCAAGCCGTGGCGACCGAACAGGAAGAGCCGCTGACGATTTCGGTGCAGGAAGACGGCAGCGTCTCGATCCAGAACACTGCTGTGCCCGAGGGCGAGTTGATCGACCGGCTGCGCGCCATTGCCGCGGAACGGACCAGCGACAAGCTCTTCCTGCGCGCCGATGGCCGCATAGCCTACGAACGCGTCGTGCAGGTCATGGGCGCGCTGAATTCGGCCGGGTTCACCAACATCACGCTCGTCACCGATGCCGGTGGGCCGAGTTTCGGCGGCAATACGGCAAACTAGGGGACGCTGGGGCCTATGCCCATGGAACGGTCAGAGCGCATCGGCATGATCGTCTCGGGGGGCGCGCATCTTGGCGCGATCCTCTGGCTTCTCGTCGGCGGGATCTTCTTTGCGCACGATCTGCCGCCGCCGGTGACGACGGCAGAAGTCTCGCTGATGTCGCAGGCCGAGTTCGACGCACTTCAGGCGGCCGCCCCAACCGCCGCGACCGAGGCGCCGCCGCAGCCCTCCTTGCCCGAACCGCCCGCGAGCGAGCCGCA
>JBGSNN010000119.1:0-2535 GCA_041739655.1 Albidovulum sp.
CGCTGCGCGCGTGCGGTCCTGGCCCTCGGCCTCGGCCTTGCGCTGATCAGTGGCGCAGAGGCTGCCGCCGCGGTGCCCCTGAGCGAGAATGCCTACATCAACGACCGGCTTTTCGCCGCCCGGGTCGCCGACCGGATCCGCAAGACCTGCCCGTCGATCTCGGCCCGGCTTTTCCACGCTTACGGCGAGATGAAGAAGCTGGAGCGCTATGCGCTGGATCAGGGGTACACGCGCGAAGAAATCAAGGCCTACATCAAGAACCGCGAGGAAAAGCAGCGGCTTTATGCGACGGCCGAGGCCTATCTGGCCGCCCATGGCGCGCGCCCCGGCGCGGCCGAGGGGTTCTGTGCGCTGGGGCGCGACGAGATCGCAAAGAAAAGCCTGATCGGCTCGTTGCTGCGGGCACATTGACATGAGCGGGACGGGCCGAATGCCCGGGCCTGCGCGGACGTGAAGGACAAGGACGATGACCACCCTGCGCAAGATCATCATCGACGAGATCGAGGTCGAGGTCGATCCGAACCTGACGCTGATCCAGGCCTGCGAACAGGCCGGGGTCGAGATCCCGCGCTTTTGCTATCACGAACGCCTGTCGATCGCCGGCAACTGCCGGATGTGTCTGGTCGAGGTGGTCGGCGGCCCGCCGAAGCCGGCGGCAAGCTGCGCGATGCAGGTGAAGGACCTGCGCCCCGGCCCGAACGGCGAACCGTCGGTCATCAAGACCAATTCGCCGATGGTGAAGAAGGCGCGCGAGGGGGTGATGGAGTTCCTGCTCATCAACCATCCGCTCGACTGTCCGATCTGCGATCAGGGCGGCGAGTGTGATTTGCAGGATCAGGCCATGGCCTACGGCGTGGACTTCTCGCGCTACCGCGAGCCGAAGCGGGCGAGCGACGATCTCGACCTCGGGCCCTTGGTCGCGACGAAGATGACGCGCTGCATCTCCTGCACGCGCTGCGTACGGTTCACCTCGGAAGTGGCCGGTATCCTGCAGATGGGCCAGACCGGGCGCGGCGAGGATGCGGAGATCACGTCCTACCTGAACCAGACGCTCGATTCGAACCTGCAGGGCAACATCATCGACCTCTGTCCGGTGGGGGCGCTGACCTCGAAGCCCTATGCCTTCACCGCGCGGCCGTGGGAACTGACCAAGACCGAGTCGATCGACGTCATGGACGCGCTCGGCTCGTCGATCCGGGTCGATACCAAGGGCCGCGAGGTCATGCGCATCCTGCCGCGGAACCACGACGGCGTGAACGAGGAATGGATTTCGGACAAGACCCGCTTTGTCTGGGACGGCCTGCGCCGCCAGCGGCTCGACGTGCCCTACATCCGCGAGGGTGGCAAGCTGCGCAAGGCCACTTGGCCCGAGGCGCTGCACAAGGCGGCGGCCGCGATGAAGGGCAGACGGGTGGTCGGTCTCGTCGGCGATCTGGTGCCGGTCGAGGCCGCCTTCAGCCTCAAGCACCTGATCGAGGGGCAGGGTGGCACGGTCGAATGCCGCACCGATGGCGCGCGGTTGCCGATCGGCAACCGCTCGGCCTATGTCGGCACGGCGCGGATCGAGGATATCGACGCTGCCGGTGGTATCCTGCTGATCGGAACCAATCCGCGCGACGAGGCGCCGGTGCTGAACGCCCGCATCCGCAAGGCCTGGGCGAAAGGCGCTCAGGTCGGGCTGATCGGGGCGGCCGCCGACCTGACCTATGACTACCATCATTTCGGCACTGACCGCGCCGCGCTGGCCGAGCATGCGAAGCTGGCCGAGACCGCCCCGGCCGACACCCGGCCGGGCATCGTGATCGTCGGGCAGGGGGCGCTGCGCGAGGCGGACGGCGAAGCCGTTCTGGCGCTGGTGATGCGCATCGCCGAGGCGCGGAAGGCGAAGCTTCTCATCCTGCACACCGCCGCCGCGCGTGTCGGCGCGATGGATGTGGGCGCGGTCACCAAGGGCGGGCTCGCGAAGGCCATCGAGGGCGCCGAGGTGATCCTGAACCTCAGCGCCGACGAGGTCGATATCGCCAAGGGTCCGGTGGTGATCTATCAGGGCAGCCACGGCGACCGCGGCGCGCACCGCGCCGACATCATCCTGCCGGCGGCGGCCTACACCGAAGAGAACGGCCTGTTCGTCAACACCGAGGGTCGCCCGCAGCTTGCCATGCGCGCTGGTTTCGCGCCGGGCGAGGCGAAGGAGAACTGGGCGATCCTGCGCGCGCTTTCGGCCGAACTGGGCGCGACCCTGCCCTGGGATACGCTCGCGGCGCTGCGCACGGCGCTCATCGCCGCGCATCCGCATCTTGGCCGGATCGACGAGGTGGCCGAGAATGCCTGGACGCCGCTGCCGGTCAAGGCCCCGGCGAAGGCGGAATTCGTCAATGCGGTCAAGGACTTCTACCTGACAAACCCAATCGCGCGCGCGTCGCAGGTCATGGCGGAGCTGTCCGCGATGGCCAAGGCGCGCCACGATCGCCCGATGGCGGCGGAGTAGGGGGCGGATGCTGCACCGGGCGACAGCGTCGGGTCTGATGGCGGGCG
>JBGSNN010000166.1:0-3516 GCA_041739655.1 Albidovulum sp.
CGCCCGCACGGTGCCGCCCCGCCCCGGCCGGAGCCCTGCGACGAGGTGCAGAAGCGCCATGGAATCACCGCCGCCAGAGACCGCGACACCGATCCTGGCGGCCGCATCGGTTGCAAGCGCTGCGCCGACAAGGGCGAGAAGGCGTTGATCCGCCTCTTGCGCCCCGGTCCGGCTCAGGCCTGTCACTGGCAGTTCAGGTTGCGCATGCTGGCGGCCGCCTCGACCGCCTCGGGGGCGGTGGGAAAGCGGGTGCCGACCTCACCCAGGGTCACGCAGGCCTCTTGCGCCTGCCCCAGGGCACCCAACGTCGCGCCAAGCCGCAACAGCGCCCCCGGCGCGCGCGGGCCGTTCGGCGCGCCCGAGAAAGCTTGCAGATAGGCACGGGCGGCGTTGGCGGTGTCGCCCGCTTTCTCCAGCGCCTCGCCGCGCAGATACTGCGCCTCGCCGGTCAGGGGGCTGCCCGGATAGGCTTGGCCAAAGGCCGCAAACTTGTCAGCGGCGCCTTGAAAGTCACCTGAGTCGAGCGCCCCCTTCGCCCGATCGAAGTCCGCCTGTTCCGCCACGGCCAGTTCCGGCGCCGCCGTTCCCGAGCCCGTCGCGGGCTGGGTGGTGACAACCGGGGTCGCCGCCCCCTGAGCGCCGCCGGCGGGCGCGCCCCCAAGGCTTTGCGTGATCGGCAGGTTTGCCGGATCGCAACCGTCTTCCAGTTCGCACAAGCGGAATTCCAGATCACCGATCCGGTTCGTGCCATCTGCGACGACGCGGTTGACGTGGTTCTGGACCTGCTCGGTCTGCGCGGTGAGCCGTGACAGCTCAGCCTCCATCGCATTCATGCGGTCAAGCGCCGATGTGCCCCCGGCCGCCTGCATGGCGGGCGCCCCCCCTTGCACAAGCTCCGAGCGCAGGGCCTGAAGATCGGCCGCAAGCGTCGAGAGCTCGGCCCGGACATCCGCCAGCGTCTGCACCTTGTCCTGCGCCGCGGCGAAAACCGCGGGCAACAGCAGGACTGCGGTAAGAAGGAACACCCGTTTCATGCCAGGCCTCAGACGCCGCCGGCGGCGCCAAGCACCGTCACGGCCCGGCGGTTCTGCGCATAGCAGGCTTCATCCGAACAGACCGCGAGCGGGCGTTCCTTGCCGTAGGATACTGTCTGCAGCCGGTTGCCTGCGACGCCATTGGCGATCAGGTAGCCCTTGACCGCATTGGCACGGCGGTCGCCGAGGGCGATGTTGTATTCGCGCGTGCCCTGTTCGTCGGCATGGCCTTCGATGATCGCGGTATAGGTCGGGTGCGATCCGAGCCAGGTTGCCTGCTGCGCCAGCGTCGCCTGCGCCTGCGCCGACAGAGTCGACTGATCCACCGCGAACTGCACACGGTCGCCGATGGTCTGGTTGAAATAGGCGATGGAGTTCGGATCGCTCGGGTCGCCGAGCGGGCCCGAGGCGATACCGCCCGCCCCACCAGCGCCCCCCGCGCCGCCCTTGCCGTAGCGGTCGGGGTTGTTACACGCCGCAAGCGCCAGTGCGCCCGTCAGGAGAAGTAGAGAAGTCAGCTTGTTCATCGGTTTTTCCGCCCTTGTCCTTGGCTCGATGGCCGTCACTTTAGCATTGCGTTCGGTCTTTGGAAACGTCCGCCGCCCTTGCGCAGGACGGCCAATATTATCTCCCCCTACGGCAGGAGCGGCGACCATGCCGGGTCGGACGCGGCGCCCTCCATCGGCACGGCCCTGAGGTTCCGGCCCGAGATGTCGACCGAATAAAGCTGTGCCGCACCGCCCGCGCCCGCGCTTTCGCGGGTAAACATGATGACGCGACCATTCGGCGCCCAAGTCGGACCTTCGTCCAGGAAGGAGGCCGTCAGAAGCCGCTCCTCAGACCCATCGGTGCGCATGACGCCGATGTGGAACCGGCCCGCGTTCTGCTTGGTGAAGGCGATCATGTCGCCACGCGGGCTCCAGACCGGTGTGCCATAGCGCCCCTCGCCAAAGCTGACGCGTGTCGGCTCTCCGCCGCCGGCGGACATGACATAGATCTGCTGATTGCCGGACCGATCGCTTTCAAAGACGATCTGCGAGCCGTCGGGCGAGAACGACGGTGCCGTTTCGATCGACGGCGCGTTGGTGAGGCGCGTTGTCTGCGCCGAGGAGAGTTTCATCGTATAGATGTCGGTGTTGCCATCCTGCGCCAGCGAAAAGACCACGGTGCCGCCATCGGGCGAAAAGCGCGGTGCGAAGGTCATGTTGCCCTGCAGGTCGGCCAGCGCGCGCGACGAGACACTGGCCAGATCCATCAGCTTGATGCGGGGAAAGCCGGTTTCGTAGGACGTGTATAGGATGCGGTCGCCCGAAGGCGAAAAGCGCGGCGCCAGCACGATGGTCGAACTGTCGGTCAGGTACTGCACGTTGGCGCCGTCATAGTCCATGATGGCGAGCCGCTTCAGGCGGTTGTCCTTCGGCCCGCTCTCCGAGACATAGACCACGCGGCTGTCGAAATAGGGGCCTTCGCCCGTGATCCGGCTGTAGATCTGATCGGCAACCTTGTGCGCGATCCGGCGCCAGTCGCCGAGGCCGCCGCCGAATTGCAGACCGTCGCCGAGCGGGGCGCCGGAAAACACGTCGTAGAGGCGGAACTTGACGTTGATCCGGCCGTCCGACCCCGCCGATACCGCCCCTGTGATCAGCGCCTGCGCGTTGATCGCCTTCCAGTCGGCATAGGCGACGGGCGCATCAAAGCTCGTCACCGGGCTGATGAAGGCCGACGCCGGGATTTCGCGGAACAGCCCGGTGCCGGTCAGATCGGCGGCCACGACCTGGCTGATCTGTGCCGCAACCTCGGCCGCGCCGGAGTTTTCGGCAAGGAATTGCGGCACCGCGAACGGCAGGGGTTCGATCACGCCATCGGTGATGGTGATGCGCAGCGGCCCGTTCTGGGCATGAGCCGCGCCGCCGACAAGTCCGGTCAGCGCAAGGGCGAGGCAAAGCGAGCGGATGAAGGTCATGAGATTCCCTTCTCTGGGATCGTTGCAGGTATCGATGACGCGAGACGGTGCGCCGTCGCGACCGCGTCTTAGCAGGATCGAAGGTGAAGCGCACCGCCCCCGGACTCGGGGCCGGATGCGGGGGACAAGCCAACCCAAAACGGCTGCGTTCATCACTTCATCCTCATCTTGTCGGGGTCGAAGGTGATCTCGACCTCTTTCCATTGCTCATATTTCTCGGGCGGGAGCGGATAGCCATCGCGTGCGCAGCGCAGGATGGCGCGGCGGCCGGCCTCGTAGGCAAGCCCGGCCGAGGCTTCGCTGCCACCCTCGAAACCCACCATGCGGATCGACCCCGAGACGGGTTTTCCCGACGGGTCCATCGTCACGCCAATGGTCACGACCGTGTTCAGCGCATCGGTGGACAAGGAGCCGACGTTCCAGCACTGCTTGACCGCGATCACCAGCGCGTCCTTCTCGCCGCCCGTCATCGGCGGACCCGAGGCCGCGGTGCCGGTGCCGGGCGCGGGCGTGTCGGAC
>JBGSNN010000204.1:0-22496 GCA_041739655.1 Albidovulum sp.
GAAGCAAAGCCGGAACCGGCAGCCGCCGCTCTGCCCGCGGTGCCGCAGCCTGTTGCAGCGCAGGCGGTGACGGCACCTGTCGCGCCCAAGCCGACGGTGACGGTCGCAGCGCAGCCCTCCGTAAAGCCTGCGTCCAAGAAACTCCAATCGGCGAAAACCGCCGCTGCGCCGACGTCCGTGGCGCTCATCCGGCGGACAAGCATTGCACAATCGGCAACCTATTGCGCCGACCGGATCGCAGCCGCTCAGCGCTATCTTCTCAGCGATGGCCGCCGGGTGACGCAATGCGCGGCCGCCACCGAGTTGCCCGCCGTGGGCTATCTGAACGGCCTCGGCATTCCGGGTCTCGCGGTGTCAGACCGCGCGCCCTCCGCCGCCGAAGTCCGCCGCGCCGAGGCGGCCAATCAGGGTGCCTACCGGGTGACCCATGTCAAAGGTCGGCTGAACGCGGCGGGGCAGGCGGCGATGGCCGCGCCCGCTGGCCAGTCCGAAGGGTCCGCCACCAGCGTCGGCGCACCCTATGTTCAGGTTGGCGCCTTTGCACAGACCGCCAATGCCGAACGCGCCATCGCGACGCTGAAAGGGTTGGGGCTGCCGGTGTCGGTGGGCGTGGGCGGGCGTCTCAGGGTGATCCTTGCCGGTCCCTTCGCGTCATCGGCCGAGGTCTCGAACGCGCTGGCGCTGGTGCGCCGGAACGGCTACCGCGATGCCTTCCCGACAAGGGGCTAGGCATCGGGAGCTCTAGTCCGCATCACCGATCCGATCCTTTCGGATGGTGATATGGTCGGTCGGGTCGCAGACGAAGGGGCCATCGCGCTAGAGCGGCGCAACCTGACGCACTGGCGTTCCGCTTCGCTGCGTCTTTCCGGCTCCGGGGGCCGCGCCGACGGGTGCGTTCGACGGCGGCAGAAGCGTCCGCCCGCGCACCAAGTCGGCGCCCCGCTCGGCGAGCATGATCGTCGGCGCATTCAGGTTGGCGTTGGGCTCCGAGGGAAAGACCGAGCTGTCGATTACCCGCAGCCCCGCAATGCCGTGCACCTTCAGTTCGCTATCAACGGTCGCCATCCTGTCCTCGCCCATGCGGCATGTCCCGCAGGGATGATAGGTACTTTCCATCGTCTCGCGCACCCAGGCGTCGATCTCATCGTCCTTGTGCACGTTCTTGCCCGGCGCGATTTCCTCGCCACGGAAGCGGTCGAAAGCGGGCTGGGCGACGATCTCGCGCGTCAGCCGCAGGCAGCGGCGGAAGCCTTCGCGGTCCTCCTCGCGGTCGAGATAGTTGAAGAGGATATCCGGCTGGTCGTAGGGATCAGCCGAACGCAAGCGCACGTGGCCCCGGCTCTTCGGCTTGTTGGGTCCGGTCAAGACCATGAAACCATGACCCTTCAGGGGCTTCTTGCCGTCATACCGCATGGCGGCAGGCAGGAAATGGAACTGGATGTCGGGCCACTCCAGGGAGGCATCAGAGCGGATGAAGCCCCCGCTTTCGAAATGGTTTGTCACCGAGAGGCCGCGTTTGAACAGAATCCACTCTGCCCCGATCAGAAACCGGCTCCAGAGTCCCATCTTGCCGTTCAGGGTGATCGGCTCCTTGCAGGCGTACTGGATGTAGACTTCCGAATGGTCCTGAAGGTTTTCGCCCACGCCGGGCAGGTCGTGCAACACCTCAACCCCGGCTTCACGTAGAATCGCGGCCGGGCCGATGCCCGAACGCTGCAGCAGATGCGGCGCGCCGATCGGTCCGGAGGCGACCAGGACCTCGCGCGTGGTGCGGGCAATGTGGCGCTGCCCGTCACGGTCGTACTCGACGCCAACGGCGCGCTTGCCCTCAAGGATCACCTTCCGCGTCATGGCACGGGTCAGAACGGTCAGGTTCGGCCTCGACATCGCAGGCTTGAGATAGGCGTTGGCGGTGGACCAGCGGCGGCCGTCTTTCACGGTCATATGCATCGGGCCGAAGCCTTCCTGCAGATAGCCGTTTGGATCGTCGGTGGTGACATAGCCCGCCTCGCGCCCCGCCGCGACGAAGGCACGGTAGAGGGGGTTTTTCATCTCGTTGCCGGCGTTCGTGGCGAGCGGGCCCTGGCCGCCGCGCCAGTCATTCCCTCCGCCCTTCCAGCTTTCCGCGCGCTGGAAATAGGGCAGGCAATTCGCGTAGCCCCAGCCCTTCGCGCCGCGTTCTTCCCACTCGTCGAAGTCGCGGGCGTGGCCGCGCATGTAGACGAGCCCGTTGATCGACGATGACCCGCCCAGCACCTTGCCGCGCGGGCAATGCACGCGCCGTCCGTCCAGCCCCGGTTCCGGCACCGTGAAGTAACGCCAGTTGTATTTCGACCCGTTCATCGGGATCGACAGCGCCGTCGGCATCTGGATGAAGATGGACTTGTCCGAACCGCCGTATTCCAGCACCAGCACGGTCGTCGCCGGGTCTTCGCTGAGCCGGTTCGCCAGAACGCATCCGGCTGAACCCGCGCCAATGATGATGTAGTCGAAGGAATGGCTCATGGGGCATCTTCCGTCGTTGAGGTTGGTTCTGTGTTGCACGGTCGTTTGGTGGGCGGGCGCGAACGCCCGCCGCCTGATGTCGCGTCAGTTGCCGGGATAGTTGCCCCACTGGGGCCCCTTGGCGAAAAGCCGGGTCAGCACGTAATGGACCAGCCCCGCGATCACGCACGACGGCAGCGAAGCCGTGAGATAGCGGAAGGCCGTCACGTTATCGAGCGTCTGGGGATTGAAGAGCCAGACATAGGTGACAAAGCCCACCGCCAGCGCGAAGAGGCCAATCGGGTTGAAGCCGCCAAGGAACTGGAAGGAACCGCCTTCCTGGCGCCCGTGCAGCGCGCGCAGATCGAGCCTCTGACGACGCAGGAAAAAGTAGTCGGCGATCCCGATCCCGGCGAGCGCGGAGTTGAGCGCCGAGGTCCACACGAGGAAGATGAAAAACCCGTCGTACATCTGCGGATAGACCAGGACGAGGATGAGCGGGATGATGCAGAACGCAAACAGCAGCGTCCCCCAGCCGATATTCCGAACGCCCGCCGTCCCGACCTGCCGCAGACCAACGATCGACGTGTAGAGGATGTTGGCCATCGACGTGACGTTTGCGAACGCGATGAAGCCGAGCGCGACAATCCCGACGCCGACGCCGGCGATCTGCGTCATCCAGACCGTCGGGTCGCTGTCACCCATCGAAACCGCGGCAAAAAGACCGACGATTTCGCCCAGAACCGCCGCACCGAAGATGCCGAAGATATTCGGCCAGAAGGCGGTACGCTCGTTCTTGGTGAGCCGCGCGAGATTGCCGATATAGGGCCACCATGAAAAACCCGCGGCCATGTTCACCTCGATCGCGATGATGAAGTTCAGCCGCTTGTCCGCGAACGGAGGATCGAGCGCCTCCATCCCCATCAGCTCGGCAAAGCTGTGCTGGCGGAAGATCAGCCAGAGCATCGCGATCATCAGAAGCACCAGGAGCGGCGACACGATCATGTTGAAAACCTTGATCGAGGTTGGCCCGCGCGCAACGATATACCAGGTCAGCAGGATCGCACCGACAGCCGCGATGGCCACCTTGACGCCCGTGGGATTGGCAGTGCCACCCGTCGCCAGCGCCGTCAGCCCGTCGATGGAACGCCCGAACATCATGGCGAGCACCGCGAGCCATCCCATCGTCAGGACGATCACCGCCAGCAGGTAGACAAGGCGGCTGCCGTTGTAGCCGTACTGGCTGCGGATACCGATGAACTGTTCGACCCCGTAGCGCCCCGCCATCACGGTCGTGGCGAGCGCGGTCAGGACAACGCCGAAGATCTTGCCGATCACGATCGCGGCAATGCCTTCCTTGGGGCCGACGAAAAGCCCGACCGCCCCGCCGATGAGGAAAGCCCAAGTGGCAATTGCCAATGCAGAGTTGGCGAAGGTGAATTCCTTGAACCCCCAGAGCCGCTCGGACGGCAGAAGGGGGGCGTCACCGCGTTCGGCGGCCGCTGCGTAGCCATTGGGCGACGCATCCGGCCCCGCCTGCGATGGATAAGTTTCATGAAGCGTTTCCGTTGTCATTTCAGGCCACCCACATCCAGAAACCAATGGTCAGCGACAGTATCAGCGCCGCTATCCCGAGATAGTCGATCGCGGTCATGCGGCCTTCGGCCCCACCCCCGACCGCCTCATAGACATCGGCGCGCCTGTCGATCTCGGCGAGCCAGTCAGAACTCAATCTTTCCATCTTCTCCTCCCGTTCCAGCGGACCCCTGGGCCCGCATCTCCTCGCCTCCCGCCCTTGGCGGCATCAGCGGACCCGGACCGGGTCCGCATAGTACGGCATCGTGTCGACCCGCGGTCTCCAGTCGCGGTTCTTCACAATGCTCAGAACGTGGGCCGCGATTTCCTCCATCGGCGCGAACCACACGTCACCCTGCGTCAAGGCCTGTTCAATGAACCGGTGAACGACCTCCCAGCGGGCCAGACGGCCGGTCGCGAAGGGATGCCAGACCGGCACCCAGAGCCCGCCGTGACGCCGAGCCGCGTGGAATTCCTGCGCAAAGGGCAGAAAGCCCTGTTCCGGCGCGCGGATCGGCATCATGTAGTCGAGATCCATCGACTGGACGTATTGCGGCCAGTCATCCAGGCCCCAGTGTGACGGCAGTTCAACGATTTGCCCCGACGCACTTTCGAGCAGGTAGGGCTGGTCGTCGCCCATCAGCGAGGCGTCGTAGACAAAGCCGCGCTCGGCCAGAAGGTCGGCGGAGCGGTGCGAGAAGTTGTAAAGCGGTGCGCGCCAGCCGCGTGGACGTTTGCCAGTGGCCTTGACGATCACTTCGATGCCGCGGTCGAGCCAATGCGCCTCGTCATCGGCCGAAAGCTCGCGCGGATGCTCGTGCAGGAAGCCGTGATGGGCAATCTCGTGCCCGCCCTTCAGGATCACCTCGACCGCCTTCGGATAGGCGTCGATGCACCAGCCGGGGATGAAGAATGTCTGGCGCAGCCCAAGCTGACGGTAGCTTTCCACGATGCGCGGGATGCCGACCTCCGGCCCGTAGCGCAGCATGGAAATCGCCGCGACCCGGCTGTGCCCATCCTCCGGATGGGCCAGATGGATCAAGCTGTCGGCATCCATGTCAAAGGTGATGCAGGCCGCACATTTTGCGCCGTCGGGCCAAGGGATGGGGTTGGCGATCATGGCATGACACTCCCGCCATTGGGCCCGATTCCCTGGCCGGTGAAGTAGCGTCCGCCGTCTCCGGCAAGAAACGCGGCGACGGCGGCGATTTCGTCGGGCTGGCCGAAGCGTGCGAGCGGGATCGCGAGTTCCTTTCGCCGCCAGTCCGCACTCATGTTCGCGGCGCCGAGCATCTCTGTGTCGATCGGGCCGGGGCAGATGGCGTTGACGAGGATGCCGGGGGCGAACTCCTTCGCCCAGCTGCGCACGAGGCCCAGCACGCCGTGCTTTGAGGCAACGTAGGGCGAGAATGTCTCGCGGCCATAGTGGGCCATGTCGGAGGCGAGAAGGATGACACGCGGCGGGTTCGCCGCATCCGGGACCATCAGGCCGATCGCCGCCTGACCTATCAGGAAGCTGCCGCGCATATTGACGGCGATCACCCGGTCGAAATCCGCGACCGGCGTTTCCAGAAGCGGCGCCTCATGGATGATGCCCGCGCAGTGGACAAGCACATCCAGCCCGCCCCAGGTCTGCTTGACCGCATCGCGCAACGAAAAAACGGCGTCGGCGTCGGAGACGTCACATTCATGGGTCCGGACGTCGGCCGCCCCTGCCGCGCCAGCGGCTTCAGCTGTTGCGCTCGGCCGGTTCAGATCGGCGATCACGACGCGCGCGCCCTGTCTTGCGAAGGCCATGGCCGTCGCCGCGCCTATCCCGCGGGCCGCGCCGGTGATGAGGACGCGTGCCGTCATGCCATCACCTCGCCACGGTCCACCATGATTGCCTGCCCCGTGATGTCACGCGCGCCGTCGGAGGCGAGGTAGAGATAGGTCGCCGCCAGGTCATCGGGCTCCATCAGCCCCGGAAGAACCTGCGCACCGGTGATCTCGGCAAGAAGATCCTCTCCGCTGCGGCCAGTCCGCTTCGACATATTGGCCAGTGACAGCATCGCAGCGTCGGTCCTGACCCATCCGGGGCAGACGGCGTTCACGCGTATTCCGCGCGGCCCGAGTTCCCTGGCCATGACCCTGGTGAAGCCAAGATTGGCATGCTTCGAGCCGACGTAGGCGGCAAACTCCGGCACCGCCGTGCGGCTCCAGATCGAGGCGGTGACGATGATGCTGCCGCCCTCGGGCATCTTCGGCACCGCGTGGCGGGTGACATAGAAGGTGCCGTTGATGTTGATGTCGGTGATGCGCCGAAAAGTGTCTTCGATCGTCTCGTCTGGATCGAGCAGCGGCGTGATCCGCTCCAGCCCGGCGTTGTTCACCAGAACGTCGATGCGGTCCAGATCGGCGAGCGCGGCCTTGACCGACGCGCTGTCGGTGATGTCGGCCTCGCAAGCCCGGCAGGGGCGACCGCAGTCTCTGGCGATGGTCTCCGCCGCCGTGTGGATGCCCGGACCGGATGAAAGCACCGTCACCTCCGCGCCAGCCATCACGAAGGCTCTGGCGACGCAAAATCCGATGCCGCGGCTCGCGCCCGTCACCAGAACCTTTTCACCCGCGAAGTCGTAGCGGATGCGGCCCATCGCTCAGACCCCGCGCGCGTGCATGATGCGGCCGATCAGGTTCATCAGAACCTGCGCCGCCAAGATCGCTGTGCCCCCGGTGTGGTCGTAGTCTGGCGCGACTTCCACCAGATCGACGCCGACGATCCGGCCGCGTTTTGCAAGACCCGCCAGAAGCTCAAGCACCTCGTAGTAGATAAATCCGCCGTGCGAAGGCGTGCCTGTGCCCGGCGCGATCGACGGGTCGAACCCGTCGATGTCGATGGTCACATAGTAGCGCGCGGCCTCGGGGATGCGTGCGAGCACCGCGTCCACTCCAAGCGTGCGGATCTGGCGCACCGACAGGATGTCCGAGCCCATGGCCCGCGCGTCCTCGTACCCGTCGCGCGCCGTCGAGGAGACGTTGCGAATGCCGAGCTGCGACAGGCCGCTGACATAGGCCTTTTCGGCGGCGCGGCGCATCGGATTGCCGTGGCCGTGGCGCACCCCGTGGCGAATGTCGACGAAATCGAGATGCGCGTCGAACTGGACGACGTGGATCGGTCCGTTCTTCGCGCAATCCTCATCAAAGGCGTTGATGCAGGGAATGTTGACCGAGTGATCGCCGCCAAGAACCACCGGCAGGGCTCCGGCCGCGAGGATTTTCCGCACGCCGATTTCGATGTTTGCGTGGCTCGTTTCGGTATCGGTATGCACGATATCGGCATCGCCCAGGTCGACGACCCGGACCTTGTCGGCCGGCAGATAGGTTGCGTCGTCCTCGTAGTCATAGGCGCCGCCATGACCGAAGGCGAACAGGGTCGAAGCTTCGCGGATCGACCGCGGCCCGAAGCGCGCGCCGGCGCGCCATTGGGTGCCAAAATCGAACGGTGCGCCAAGGATGGCGACGTCGGCTTCGATCCTGTCCCAGTCCGAAATGTAGGGATACTTGCCGAATGTACAGATGCCGACGAACGGCAGGTTGAGGCGCCCCCGGTCATATGCGTTGTCGGCCATGCTTACCCCCACAGAGAATGACCAGGGCAGAAAAGCACGGCCCTTATCTTCAATAAATCTCTATGTTTCAAAGTTTAGTTGTGTAATAATTTATGTATGAAGCAGATTGCCTCCCCGAGTCCGGTCCGCAGCAATCTGGCGGATGTCGATCTGCGCCTGTTGCGGGTCTTTGCCGAAATCGTCCACGCCAACGGCTTTTCGGCCGCCCAGACGAGCCTCGGAATGACCCAGGCGACGATCTCGACACATATGCGTAATCTTGAGGAGCGGCTCGGCGTGCGCCTTTGTGAACGTGGTCGCGGCGGATTCTACCTAACGGACGAGGGCCGGCAGGTCCACTTGGCAACTCTCGACCTCTTCGGGTCGATAGAGCGGTTCACAAGCGCGGTGAGTGAAGCGCAAGGCGAGTTGTCAGGAGATCTGAGCTTTGGAACCGTCGATGCAATGGTGACGAACAGGCCGCTGAACCTGCCCCTGGCGATCGCCCAGTTCACTCGCCTTGCCCCGCGCGTCCGCCTCTCCATCGACATAGCGGCACCACAGGTTCTCTCTCAGGGCATCCTGAACGGCCGCTACCATGTGGTTCTGATGCCAGAGCAACGCCCGCTGGGCCAGAGCCATGCAATAGACGTCTATCAAGAGCGCCAGAAACTGTACTGCGGGCGCGGGCATCCGCTGTTTTCGATTTCGGATAGCGACATTGCAGACACGGTTCTGGCGCAGCACGCTTTCGCCGGGCGCACCTACATGCCGCAAGAAAAAATTTGCGGTATCGATTTCGACTGGCGCGCAACTACCGCGCATATGGAAGGTACGCTCATTCTTCTGCTGTCGGGGGCGTTCATCGGTTTCCTTCCACAACACTACGCTGACCAGGAGGCGCGGCGCGGTAACCTGCGAATGTTGGTTCCGGATCGGATGACCTTCGACGACACGTTCCAGATCGTCTATCCTCGTGAACGCCCGACACGGTCTGCAGAAATTCTGGCGCAGGCTGTCCTGACTTGCTATCGGAACCAGACTTCGGACTTCTGAAACAGGGTCCTGCAAGTCCTGAGAATCTTCCTTCTTCGTGCAGCGCCCGTTCAGGAAATCTGATTCCGCGAGCAATCTGTTGCTGATCCAGGCGATGTCCCGCTTTAAACGCGGCGGGCGCGGCGCCGCCGAATAGGGTTGCGCAATTTAACGGCAGTGCTGATGTGACCGTCTCCCGACGGCATCGCTGTGCGAAGGTGGGTCTGCGCGGGTCCATAAGGGAGGACGGTCATTTCGGAGATTGCCACGGTCGGGCTCGACCTGGCGAAGACTGTGTTTCAGGTCCACGAGGCGATGGGGCGGGTCAGGCGGTACCACGACAACACTCAACGGGGCGGCAAGCAGCGCCTCGGGGCCGCGAATGGACAATCGGTGAAAGATCACAACTGACCAATCTTCGTTGGGCTGATCTGCCACTGGTCTTTCATCCCGTCGCACGGTCACGGTGATGTAGCCCATTGATCTACCTTGGCGATTTCCAAGTCGGGTGGGTTCGATAAAGCAGCGAGGCGTCAGGATCTATTCGGCACAGATGCCCTGTAGCGCGACCCAGTCGGTGTCGGTCATCACGGGCACGGCATCCGCACGAT
This sequence comes from Albidovulum sp., assembly GCA_041739655.1. GTDB lineage: Bacteria > Pseudomonadota > Alphaproteobacteria > Rhodobacterales > Rhodobacteraceae > Albidovulum. Next base: position 9,293 of record JBGSNN010000204.1, read on the forward strand.
GGGGGTCGGCTTCGATCAGGCCAAGCGTGGTTTCCCCGGTCGGGTCCAGCGCATAGGCATAGGGTGTGCTGGAGAGTCCGGCCTCGGAAAAGCGTTGGAGAAGGGCGACCTGCGCGGGGGACGTCCGCTTGCGCGACAGCAGGTTCTCACCGTAGCCCTTCAGCGCATCCGAGGGCAGTTGTCCACTGGTCAGAAGGCTGATCGTCGCACGGAAGCCCGCGAATCGGAGGACATCGCGAATCGGCGGGTCCTGCTCGGCCGCGACCTCGGCCGCGAGGATCGTGGCGGCGGCAACCTCGGGCCGGTCCTGCGCCTCGACCGTCGCACGCGGCAGGATAAGAATCCGGCCGGGGAGCACGCGCGCCTCGGTGAGCGGCGCGGGCAACACCAGGCTGACACCGCCGATGCCACTCAGCCTGTCGCGAAGTCGATCGAGCGCCGCCGTCCCCTCGGGCCCGGCGCAAGCGGCGCCGGTCAGGCGCAACAGATCGGCAAGCGCGGTGCGCCCGATCTCCTGCCGTGTCGCGAAGGGCAGGGCATCGGCGGTATGATCGATCAGCGCGCCCGGCATCCAGAACACGCCGACGCCCAGAACCAGGACAAGTCCCGCCCCAAGCAGGAGGTTGCGCAAGCGGCCGGGATGCGGCTGCCGCGCGGCGATGAGCGTGTGCACCTTGTCGATGGCCGCGATCATCGTCTCGTCGTCAAGCTCCAGTTCCTCATCGCCATCCGGTGCTGGCGCGTAGCGTGCCGGTCCGCCGCCGGGATTGAGCCGGAGGATTGCGGGCAGCGACCAATGGGCAAGCGCGCGCGCGCTCCGGGTCTCGGAAATCACCAGCGTCGCATCCCCAAAGGACACGATCACCTCGCGTTTCTGGGCGCCCGGTGCCTCGCGCCACAGGCCCGTGCATTCCAGCCGCTGGAACTCGGTAAGTGCCGTCATTGTCGGCCGCTATTGCTCATTTGCCTCATTGCGACCCTAGCCGAAGCGGCGCGCCAGAACAATTCCCGGCGCACCCGGGCTGTCAGATCGATCTGGCGATCTGGCGCAGCTCGAATTTCTGGATCTTGCCGGTCGAGGTCTTTGGCAGATCGCAGAAGACGACCCGCTTCGGCGTCTTGAACCCGGCAAGCCTCGTGCGCGCGAAGGCGATCAGGTCCTCCTCCGAGGCTGTGGCGCCCTCCTTCAACTCGACGAAGGCGCAGGGCACCTCGCCCCATCTGTCGTCAGGCTTCGCCACAACGGCACAGAGCGATACGGCCGGGTGGTGCATCAGCGTCCCCTCGACCTCGACCGAAGAGATGTTCTCGCCGCCCGAGATGATGATGTCCTTGGCGCGGTCGGTGATCTTGATGTAGCCGTCGGCATGCTGGAAGGCGATATCGCCGGACCGGAAGTAACCGCCCTTGAAGGCCTCAGCGGTGGCTTCGGGGTTCTTGTAGTATCCCTTCATCACGGCATTGCCGCGGATCGCGATTTCGCCGGTGGAATGGCCGTCCCACGGTAGCGGATGCCCGTCATCGTCGTGAACGCCGATATCCTCCATGAACGGCATGAGCACCCCGGTCCGTGCCTTGATGATGGCACGCTCGCTCTCGGGCAGGCCGTCCCACTCGGCGTTCCAGACACATTCCGTGACATGGCCGTAGGTTTCCGTCAGACCATAGACCTGCGTGACGCTGAAGCCGAGGGGCTCGATCGCGGCCAGCGTCGCGGCGGCGGGCGGGGCGCCGGCGGTAAAGACCTGAACGACATGGGTGAACGGGCGGCGGTCGGCCTCCTTCGCCTGAATCAGCATGTTGAGGACGATCGGGGCGCCGCCGAAATGGGTCACGCCATGATCGGCGATGGCGTCATAGATGTTTCTGGCCGTGATGTCGCGGCAGCAGACGATGGTGCCGCCGACCGCAGGCATCGCCCAGGTGTGGCACCAGCCGTTGCAGTGAAAGAGTGGCACGATGGTCAGATAGACCGGATGAATGCCGGTTGCCCATGTCACCACCGTCCCCATCGCCAGAAGATAGGCCCCGCGATGGTGATAGACCACACCCTTGGGCCGCCCCGTGGTACCGGAGGTATAGTTGAGCGCGAGGCTCTCCCATTCATCCTCCGGCAGGATCCATGCCGCCTCAGGATCGCCCTCGGCGAGCAGCATCTCATAGGTATCGTAGCGCCCCGAGGGCGTGAAACCGGCCTCGGCATCGACGACTTCGATGATCGTTGGGCCCTCGCCCTTCATCATCGCGATGGCGGTCTCGGCAAGGCCGAGAAGGGCGGTATCGACCAGCGCGATCTTCGCCTCGCCGTGACCGAAGATGTAGCCGACGGTATCGGTGTCGAGCCGGGTGTTGATCGCATTCAGCACCGCACCGGCGGCAGGGACGCCGAAATGCGCCTCGGCCTGAGCGGGGATGTTCGGCAGCAGCGTCGCCACCACGTCGCCGGGTGCCACGCCGCGGCGGGCGAGCGCCGAGGCGAGACGGCTCACCCGCGCATGATAGTCGCGGTAGGACCGCCGGAGCGTCCCGTAGATCAGCGCGGTGTGATCGGGGAACACGACCGCTGCGCGGATCAGGAATGAGAGCGGCGTCAGCGGCACGAAATTTGCTTCGTTGCGGCCAAGTCCGCTCTCGTCTTTCATCCAGCCCATGGTTTCCTCCCAAGCCGCGACATGTCGCGAATGGGCGCGATTATTGCCCCGGCCTGCGCTCTTGCATAGCGAGAACCGACAGGGGATGGGCCGATGGCAAAGATAACGCAGGCCGGGCGCAGGGACCGGACGCTTGCCGCCGCGGCGATGATCCTCGGTTACGCCGTCATCATCGGCTTTACCGACAACTATGTGCGCGTGATCGCCGCCGAGGCCGGGCTCTGGCAGTTCCATGCCGCACGCGGGGTCATGGCGATGACGCTTCTGGGCCTTCTGGCCCGGCCGCTCGGGCTACGGCTGCGGCCGGTTGCTCCCGGCGCCGTCGTCGCCCGCAGCGTGATTCACGGCGCCGCCATGCTGACCTATTTCGGCTGCCTTGCCTTCCTGCCGGTGGCGACGGTGGCCGCCGGGCTTTTCACCGCGCCGATCTTCGTCCTTCTGATCTCGCACTTCGCCTTCGGCCATCCGGTGGGGCCGTTTCGCATCGCTGCGGTGGCGCTCGGCTTTGTCGGCGTCGTCCTCGTTCTCGGCCCCGCCGCTGGCGAACGCATCGGCCCGGCCACCGTGCTGCCGGTGGCGGCGGGTGCGCTCTATGCGCTTGGCAATCTGGCTACCCGCGAATGGTGTGCCCGCGAAAGCGCCGAGACGCTGCTCGCGGGGTTCTTCATCACACTCGGGATCTTCGGCCTGATCGGGATCGGTGTCATCGCCCTCTGGCCCCCGGCGACGCCCGCCGGCCCCGAGGGCTTCGTTCTGCGCGGCGCAACCCCGTTCACCCCGACCTTCCTCTTCTGGACCTTCGTGCAGGCCGCAGGCTCGCTTCTCGGCGTCGGCCTGATGATCCGCGCCTATCAGATCGCCGAGGCAAGCCGGGTCGCGATCTTCGAATATGTGATCCTGCCCGCCAGCGCGATCTGGACCTACCTGATCTGGGGCGAGGCCGTGTCGCCCCGTGCGGCGGTCGGAATGGCGCTGATCTTCCTTGCCGGACTTCTCATCGTGTTGCGCCGCCACACAGGCCCGACGCCATGATCCTCTCCCGCGGCCGTCGCTATATCTTCATCCATATCCCCAAGACCGGCGGAACCGCGCTGACCCTCGCGCTTGAAGCGCGCGCGATGAAGGACGACGTGATCGTGGCCGACACGCCCAAGGCGCGCCAGCGCAGGGCGCGTCTCAAGGGGGTCGAGACGGCGGGTCGGCTCTGGAAGCACGCGACCCTGGCGGATATTCGCGGCCTTGCCAGCGACGCCGAGATTGCCGGCTTCTTCATCGTCACGATGGTGCGGAACCCCTGGGACCGCATGGTGAGCTACTACCATTGGCTGCGGACCCAGAGCTTTGTCCACCCTGCCGTGGCGCTGGCCAAAGCCACGGATTTCGGCGGCTTTCTCAACGCCCCAGAGACCCAGGCTTCGATCTTCGCGCATCCCTACGGGCGCTATATGACGACCGCCGCAGGCACCGAGCGTTGCGATTGCTTCATCCGTCTGGAACATGTCGCCGAGGATGCGGGCCCGTTCGAGGCCCATCTCGGCTTTCGCCTCGCGCCGCTGCTACCCGCGAATGTCTCCGACCGGCCGCGCGACTGGCGGACGTTCTATTCGGACGCCGACGCCGGCATCATCGCCCGGATATGTGCCGCCGACATCGCGCGTTTCGGCTACGGCTTCGATCCGTCCTAGGCGTCTTCATTGCGGAGATGCCCCGCGGAGGGCCGGGGGCGCGACGCCCCCGGTTCGAGGGACTCAAGCCGCCGTCGCGGTCGTGCCGAAGCGGCCGTAGAAGCTCTGGCCCTTCGCCGCGATCTCGCGCAGCAGCTTCGGTGCGGCAAAGCGCGGCCCGTGCGCGGATTCCAGACCGTCGCAGATCGCTACGGCCTTGCCGGCGCCGATGATGTCGAGCCACGAGAACGGGCCGCCGGACCAAGGCGCGAAGCCCCAGCCGAGGATCGCGCCGACATCGCCTTCGCGGATGTCCTCCAGAACGCCGTCCTCGAGCGCCCGCACCGCCTCCAGCACCTGCGCCATCATCAGCCGGTGCTGCACCTCGGTCAGATCCGGCTGGTCATCCGCCACCGGATAGTCCGTTGCGAGACCTTCCCAAAGGCCCAGGCGCCCGCCCTTGTCGTCATAGGCGTAGAACCCCGCCTTCGACTTCCGGCCAAGACGGCCCTTGTCGGCCATCGCGAACAGCACCCTGTCCACCGCACCGTCGGGATAGGCGGCACCCATCGCGGCCTTCGTCGCCTTGGCGATCTTCACCCCAAGGTCGATCGAGGTCTCGTCCACCAGTTGCAGCGGCCCGAGCGGGAAGCCGAGAAGCTTGGCCGCATTCTCGATCAGCGCCGGCGCGACGCCCTCGGCCACCATGCGGATGCCCTCGTTGATATAGGGAATGATGCAGCGGTTGGCGTAGAAGAACCGGGCATCGTTCACCACGATCGGGGTCTTGCGGATCTGCCGGACGAAATCGAGCGCCTTGGCCACCGCCACATCGCCGGTCTTCCTGCCCTTGATGATCTCGACCAGCATCATCTTGTCCACGGGCGAGAAGAAGTGGATGCCGATGAACTGCTCGGGGCGCTTCGAGGCCTTGGCGAGGTCCGAAATCGGCAGGGTCGAGGTGTTGGTGGCGAAGATGGCGCTATCCGGGATCACCGCCTCGGCCCTTTTGGTGACCTCCGCCTTGACCGTCATGTCCTCGAAGACCGCCTCGACGATCAGGTCACAGCCCGCCAGTGCCGCATAGTCGGTGGTCGCATTGATCCGGCCCAGAACCTCGGCCTTCTTCTCGGCGGTGACGCTGCCGCGCTTCATGCCCTTGTCGAGGATCTCCTCGGAATGGGCCTTGCCACGGTCGGCGGCCTCATGGCTCGCGTCGATCAGCACCACCGCGATCCCCGCGACGGCCGAGACATAGGCGATGCCCGCACCCATCATGCCCGCGCCGAGGATGCCGACCTTCTTGACCCTCTGATCGGCGACGTCAGGCCGGTTTGCCCCCTTCTCCAGCGCCTCCTTGTTGAGAAAGAGCGACCGGATCATCGCCGAGGAGGACGGGTTCATCAGAACATGGGTGAACCAGCGCGCCTCGATCCGCAAAGCGGTGTCGAAGGGCACCATTGCGCCCTCGTAGACCGCGGCAAGCAGCGCCTTGGCGGCCGGATAGACACCTTGGGTCTTGCCGTGCACCATCGCGTTCGCGCCGACGAAGGTCATGAAGCCCGCGGGATGGTAGGGCGCGCCGCCGGGCATCTTCCAGCCCTTCACGTCCCACGGCTTGACGATGTCGGCGTCTGTCGCCGACAGAACCCATTCCTTCGCCTTGGCCAGAAGCTCCGCCGCAGGCACCACGTCATCGATCAGACCGGCGGCCTTCGCCTTCTTCGGGTCGAGCATCTTGCCTTCCAGCAGCACCGGCGCCGCCGCCATGGCCCCGACCATGCGGGAATAGCGCGTCGTGCCGCCGCCGCCGGGGAAGAGGCCGACAAGGATTTCGGGCAGGCCGATCCTGGCCTTGGGATTGTCGGCCATGATGCGGCGGTGGCAGGCCAGCGCGATCTCCGTGCCGATGCCCGCCGAGGTGCCGGGCAGCGCGCAGACCACCGGCTTGCCGCCCTTGTTGGTCTTCGGATCGAGCCCCGCGCGTTCAAGCTTGCGCAGGATGTGATGGCCGGACATGGTGAAATCAAAGAGCGCCTGCGCCGGGGCATCGCCCGCCTCCTCGCGGATCGAGGCCAGCACGTTGAGGTCCATGCCGCCGGCAAATGTGTCCTTGCCGCTCGTCACGATGATGCCCTTGACCTTCGGGTCGGCAAGCGCCCTGTCAACCATCTCGCTGACCTCGGCAAAGCCCGCACGGCTCATCACGTTCATCGACTTGCCGGGTACGTCCCAGGTCAGCGTCGCGACGCCGTCGGCGTCCACGGAATAGGTAAAATCGCTCATGCTCTCTCTCCCTGATAGGGGGTGCCGTCCTTGTGGGTGAAGCTGGCCTTGCCGTCGTTCAACGTCACTTCGAGATCGACATCACTGTAGGTTGCCTTTTCGGGGTTCATGCGGCTTCCGATCACCAGAAAACGCGCCTCTGCCCCGGACCTGTTGATGAAGTGATGCCCGTTAGGATCGCCGGCCGGAAAGGCCGCGCAGTCGCCGGGCCGCATCACGGTTTCGCCCTCGTCCTGTACGAGGGTACATTCGCCGGTGAGGATCATCACGAACTCATCCTCACGGGCGTGCCAATGGCGCAGCGAGGACAGCGCCCCCGGTTGCAGGATCACTTCGTTGGCACCGAACTGCGTCAGTCCGCCGGCATCGCCAAGACGGAGCGAGGCGCGCCCCGCCATCTGGCTGGCATAGGGTTCGGGGTAGATCGAGCCGGTCTTGACCGGCACCCGCGACTTGTCGATCACCGGCATGGCTCAGACCCTCTCGATGATGGTGGCCACGCCCATTCCGCTCGCGATGCAAAGCGTCGCAAGTCCGGTGCCCTTTCCGCTGCGCTCAAGCTCGTCGAGCAGGGTGCCGATCAGGATCGCGCCGGTGGCCCCGAGCGGATGGCCCATGGCAATGGCGCCGCCGTTGACGTTGACCCGGTCCGCGTCCACGTCGAACGCCTGCATGAAACGCAGCACGACGGCGGCGAAGGCCTCGTTTACCTCGAAGAGGTCGATGTCCGAGATTGCCATGCCGCTGTCCCTGAGGATTTTTTCCGTCACCGGCACCGGGCCGGTCAGCATGATGGTGGGATCGGTACCGATCTTCGCCGTCGCCCGGATGCGGGCGCGGGGCTTCAGCCCATGCGCCTCGCCGAACGCCTTGTTGCCGATCAGGACGGCGGCAGAGCCATCGACGATGCCAGACGAGTTCCCGGCATGGTGGATGTGGTTGATCCGCTCCAGATGCGGATACTTCATCAGCGCAACCGCGTCGAAGCCCGGCATCACCTCGCCCATGTCCTTGAACGAGGCCTTGAGCGCGCCCAGTGTCTGCATGTCGGTGCCCGGGCGCATGTACTCGTCATGCGCAAGAATGGGCAGGCCGTTCTGGTCACGAATCGTGATGACAGAGCGGGCGAACCGCTTTTCTTCCCAGGCCTTTGCGGCGCGTTTTTGCGATTCCACTGCAAGGGCGTCGGCGTCATCGCGGCTGAATCCGTACTCGGTCGCGATGATATCGGCGGAAATGCCCTGCGGCACGAAATAGGTCTTCATGGCAAGTGTCGGATCCACGGCGATCGCCGCGCCGTCCGAGCCCATCGGCACCCGGCCCATCATCTCGGTGCCACCGGCGATATAGGCGTCGCCCGCGCCGCCCTTCACCTGGTTCGCAGCGAGGTTCACCGCCTCCATCGCCGAGGCACAGAAGCGGTTGATGGCGAGACCCGGGATCGATTCGTCAAGGTCGGAGGCCAGCACGGCAGAGCGCGCGAGGCAGCCGCCCTGTTCGCCCACTTGCGTGACATTGCCCCAGATCACGTCCTCGACCGCGTGGCCTTCCAGGTTGTTGCGCGCCTTGACCGCGTTCAGCACCTTGGCAGAGAGCGACACCGCAGTCACTTCATGCAGGGCGCCGTCGGTGCGTCCCTTGCCGCGCGGGCTGCGCACGGCATCGTAGATATAGGCTTCGGTCATGGTATCCTCCGGTCAGTTCGAAGCCCGGTCAGAAGGGTTGCCGGGCATGAGGTCATAGGGATGTTTCCAGCCGGGCAGGGCAGCGATGGCGCCGAGCCAGCGGTCGATGTTGGGCCAGGCGGCGCGGTCGAAGCCGAACTGCTCGGGATAGTAGAGATAGCCGCAGCACGACATGTCGGCGATGGTCGGGCCCCCGCCGACGATCCAGTCGCGGCCGTCGAGATGCGCGTCGAGCGTCTGATAGGCGGTCCTGAGGCGGTTCTGCAGGAAGGCGATCACCTCAGCCGGGCGCTTGGCCTCGGGCAGGAAGTTCATCAGGAACCGCGTGGTGCCGATCTGGGAAGACAGCTTGTGATTGTCCCAGAGAATCCAGCGCAGTACCTCGCTCTCATCGCCCGGTACGCCGCCAAACTTCCCTGTTTTTTCAACGATATGGTACATGATTGCGCCGGATTGGGTCAGGGCCGCGCCCTCGTCCTCAAGGACCGGAACCTCACCCATCACGTTGAGCTTGCGGAACTCGGGTGTGCGCGTGGCGCCGTTGAAGAAATCGACGAAGACCGGCTCCCAGCCGTAGCCGGCGAGCGTCATGGTCAGCGCCGCCTTGTAGGCGTTGCCGCTTTCGCCGAAGCAGTGAAGCCTGACCGTCATGACGCGCGCTCCTGGCTGGCCGCGGAAGTGGGGGCTTCGCGCCCCGTCGCCATTGGTGCTGGAACCAATGGCGCCCTCAATGGCGACCCCGCGGAGTATTTCGGCCAAGAAGAACAAGGGTTTGTTAACCATATCTGGTCATGATTGGTCTTGCGGTACAGGCAGGAGTGCCGATGACCGCCCAAGGAGAAGTCGCTCCGGGTTCGACGAGAAGCACCCCGCGTTCGAGGGCCGGCGTCGGATCCGGGGTGCAACCCGTATTTCTTCTTGGCAAAAATACTCAATTCTGTCCTCTCCCCCGTCACGCCTTGCGGTCTTCCAGGTCCGCCTTGAAAAGGCGCAGGCGGTGGCCGAGGTTTTCGGCATCGGTGACGCTGCCGAAATTCTCGAAGAGGAAGGTCAGCGCCTCGTCCTGCGTGATCCCCGAGTCCCCGGCAAAGCGCTGCAATGCCCGGTAGGCGTCATTCGTCATGGCGGCTGGGAAGCGGCGTGTCAGGCGCAGGCGTTTCGGCATGGATCCTCCCGGTGGCTCAGGCGGGTCCGGCAAGGGCTGCCGGACACCCGTTTTCAGGCTCGGATGGCGAAGCTTAGAACGCCTCGGCGCGCAGCGCCATGACCGGATCGGCACCCGACCGGATGCGGGCGAGATGGGTTGCCGTCATCGGCAGTTGCCGCGCCATATAGTAGCGCCCGGTGGCGAGCTTCGTCTCGTAGAACGCTGCGTCAGACGCGCCCGCGTGGAGTGCGGCGAGCGATGCCCTGGCCATGCGCGCCCACATCAGCCCGAGGCAGACGTGGCCGAAGAGGTGCATGAAGTCATAGGATCCGGCGAGGGCCGCGTTGGGGGTCTTCATGCCGTTCTGCAGGAAAAACATGCCTGCCTCCTGAAGGTCCTTCGAGGCCGCCTTGAGCGGATCGAGGAAGTCCTTCTTCAGCCGCTCCTCGCCCTCGTTGTCCTTGATGAAGCTCTTCACCATCTCGAAGAAGGCCATGACATGCTTGCCGCCGTCAGCCGCGAGCTTGCGGCCGACGAGGTCGAGCGCCTGCACGCCGTTGGCGCCCTCGTAGATCATCGTGATGCGGGCGTCGCGGACGAACTGCGACATGCCCCATTCCTCGATATAGCCGTGGCCGCCGTAGATCTGCTGGGCATTGACTGCCGTCTCAAAACCCTTGTCGGTCAGGAAGCCCTTGATGACCGGGGTCAGGAGCGAGATCAGCCCCTCGGCCGCCGCGTCGCCCGACCGGTGCGCGCGGTCGATGAGGGTCGCGCCCCAGAAGGTGAAGGCACGGGCGCCCTCGACAAAGCTCTTCTGGTCCATCAGGTTGCGGCGGATGTCGGGATGGACGATCAGCGGATCGGCCGGACCGGAGGGGTTTTCCGTCCCGGTCACGGCGCGGCCCTGGAGCCGGTCCTTCGCATAGGCGACCGCGTTCTGATAGGCGGCCTCGCCCTGGGCGTAGCCTTGCAGGCCGACGCCGATGCGGGCCTCGTTCATCATGGTGAACATCGCCCGCATGCCCTTGTGCAACTCACCGATCAGGAACCCGGTGGCGCCGTCGTAGTTCATCACGCAGGTGGCGTTGCCGTGGATGCCCATCTTCTCTTCGATCTTGCCGACCGAGACGGCGTTGCGCGCCCCGAGGCTGCCATCGTCGTTCACGAGAAACTTCGGCACGATGAAGAGCGAGATACCCTTGGTGCCCTCGCCGCCGCCCGGGGCCTTGGCGAGGACCAGATGAATGACGTTCTCGCTCAGGTCGTGGTCGCCCGCCGAGATGAAGATCTTCTGGCCGGTGATCTTGTAGGACCCGTCCACCTGCGGCTCGGCCTTGGTGCGCAGCATCCCCAGATCGGTGCCGCAATGCGGCTCGGTCAGGTTCATCGTACCGGTCCAGTCAAGCGCGACCATCTTCGGCAGATAGGTCGCTTTCTGCGCCTCGGAGCCATGCGCGAGGATCGCCGAGATCGCGCCATGGGTCAGGCCCTGGTACATGTTGAAGGCCATGTTGGCCGAGACGAAGATCTCGCCGACCGCGGTGCCGAGGATGTAGGGCAGGTTCTGGCCACCATAGGCCTCGGGCAGGTCGAGCCCGTTCCAGCCGCCCTCCTTCATCGCCGCGAAGGCATCCTTGAAGCCCTTGGGCGTGTAAATGATGCCGTTCTCAAGACGACAGCCTTCCTTGTCACCGCTGGCATTGAGCGGGGCGAGAACGTCGCGGGCGATCTTGCCGGCCTCTTCGAGGATCGCGGAGGTGAACTCCGGCTCAAGATCGGCATAGCCCGCGACATCGCTTCCGGCCACGTCCAGCACTTCGTTCAACACGAATTCCATGTCCCGGATCGGGGCTGTGTAGGATGGCATCGTCTTTTCTCCCTGGTGCGTGGTGGTCGGTTCAGGCTGCGGATTGCGACAGCTTTTCGAAATTTGCCTCGGCCACCGCGATCTGCTCGGACAGATCCGAGATCGTCTGATCGAGGTCGCGGCGCTGGTGCTGCAACTCGACAAGCCGCTTGCGCGCGGCTGCGATTGCTTCGACCATCTGGTTCACGGGGCCATTCTCGATATCGTACATGTCGAGCATCTGGCGAATCTCTTCCAGGCTGAACCCGAACCGCTTGCCGCGCAGGATCAGCTTGAGTCTGGCGCGGTCGCGACGGGTGTAGATGCGGCGTTGTCCCTGGCGCATCGGCGACAGCAGTTCCTTGGCTTCATAGAAGCGAAGCGCACGAGGGGTTACATCGTAGGCTTGGCACATCTCTCGTATCGTCATAACCTGGTCACTCACCACAGTGTCCTCTCTTCCGCAAAAGGGTGCATTTGCACCGCAGATCGGAAGGTTGTGGGGACCATACAAGTGAAGTTGACGTGCGCGTCACTATGACGTGGCGTCACGAAAATCGTGACGTAATGTCCTTTCAGAAAGGACGCGAAGATCAGAATTTTATGACTTTTCCCTGCGTCACCATGTGGCGCGAACTGGTCGCTTCAGCCGTCGATGATCGCCTGTGTCCGATCCCGCAGGTCGCGCAGGTCGGCGATTGTCGCGTCAAGTTCCGCGCGCTGTTTGCCGAGGGCCTCGATCTGCCGGTCGGCCATTGCGATCCAGATCGCGTATTGCTCGCGCGTGCCCTTCTCGCTGTAGAGAAGAAGCCACTGGCGGATCTCTTCGAGCGAGAAGCCGAAGCGGCGCCCGCGCAGAATCAGCGTCATCCGCGCAAATTCGCGCGGCCCGTAGAAACGGGCGCGACCGTCCTTCTTGGGGGCGAGGAGTTCGATGTATTCGTAGTAACGCAGGGTGCGTGGTGTCACGTCGAAGCGCGCGCACATGTCCCTGAAACTGATAAGCTCGTCCGACATCTGCGTCCTCCTGCCGAAAACCTAACCGCAGGACGGAGTTCGCACAACTCGGATGAGAGCCAGGCTCAGTTCAGAAAGCCCGGCGCCACGAGATAGAGGGTGTAGGCCACGATGAGGGCCGGCACGGTCGAGAAGGCCGTGGCCATGACCGCCGCGCGGGGCGCGAGTGCGATCGCCGGGAAAAGTGCGTCACCGTCATTCGAGATCGCGTTGGCGGCGAGCGCCGAGAACGGGATCGCGCCGTGAACGTAGAGCGTGGCGACGAGCACCTGTGGCCCGCAGCCGGGGATGAATCCGATCGCCGCCGCGACCAGCGGCAGGACCGGCGCGACGCTCTGGAAGAGCGCCTTGAGGTCGAGCCCGGCGTAGGCAGCGGCATAGTCGTAGGCGAGATAGGCGAGGATCACCCAGACCGAGATGAACGCGGTTTCCTCGGCCATCCGCGTCACCGGGGCGTCGGCCGGGTTCGTCATCGCCGTGACTGGCGAGACGGCCCAGATGGCCAGGCCGGTGAACACGCCGACCAGTGCGAAGGCGGCGACGGGAACCCCGAGAACCTGGGTCATCTCGACCGAGCCGATCTGCGCGGCCCCGACGATCAGACCGGGGATCACGGCGGCCAGATAGGCGTAGTCGCGCGCCCTTGTGCCGCCGATCCGCGGCGCGATCTCGCAGGTGCCGCCTTTCGGGCGGTAGTCGGTCACCACGAAGCGGTCGATGAGCCAGCCGGTGAGGACGCCGACGACGAACTGCATCGGCAAAAGCACCAGCGCAGTGTCGGGCCGGGTGGCGAGGAGGAGGAAGGCGGCATCGCCCATCGTCGCGGTGAGCGTGGCGACGACGGCGCCGAAGCTGACCTTGCCCGAGGCATAGGCCGCGACCACGACCACCGCGCCACCGCAACC
>JBGSNN010000208.1:0-4883 GCA_041739655.1 Albidovulum sp.
CCAGAGCGGCCGCGCGATCAGGGCAGCGATGCCGCCGAGCGCGAGTACCGGCAGAACGAAGCCGGGCGGCGTCTGGACCGCCCGGACGGCCCCCTCTAATCCTGCGACGAAACCGGCGACCGCCAGGATCAAGGCCGTCCCCTGCCCCATGACCCAGAGCGCAGGCGCCGCAAGGCCGAGACCGGCCAAAACCGCCGCGATCACGCCGGCGGGCATAACCACAAGCCCCATCAACGGAACCGCAACAAGGTTGGCGAGCAGTCCGTATTCCGCGATCCGGTTGAAATGCACCGCCGCAATGGGCGCGGTCGCAAGGCCCGCGGCAAGCGACGACAGAAAAAGCATCGCGGCTGGACGCAGCAGCTTCGGAATCCGGGGCTGGACCTTCGCCCAGGGCTCGAACGCGACGATGAGGGCAACCGTGGCACCGAAGGACATCTGGAAACCCGGCTCGACAAGGCTCTCCGGCTCAAGCGTCAGCACCACGAGCGCCGCGATCGCGACCGACCGCAACGAGATGGCGCGGCGATCAGCGAGAACCGCCGCCAGCATCACCGCGACCATGACGAAGGCCCGCCGCGTCGCCACATTCGGACCCGCGAGCATCAGGTAGAAGGCAGCGGCGCAGAGGGCGACGAGTGCGGCAAGTTTCTTGGTGTTGAGGCGCAGCGCCAGGGGCGGCACTAGGGCGAGGCCGTAGCGGACCGCGCCGAAGACGAAGCCGGTCAGCAGTCCCATGTGGAGCCCCGAGATCGAGATCAGATGCGACAGGTTCGAGCCCCTGAGCGCAGCGTTCGTCGCAGCGCTGACCGCGGACCGGTCGCCGGTCATCAGCGCCGCCGCGAAGGCGCCCGCCTGTCCGGGGATGTCGGCCTGGATCGCCCGCGAGATCCGCATCCGGACGCGGAAGGCGAAGAGGTCGGGCGCGTCGCTCGGCGGTTCCAGTGTCAGGACCGGGGTGCGGGCATAGCCGACCCCACCGAGGCTGGAAAACCACGCGAGGCGCTGAAAGTCGAAGCCGCCCGGCTCCACCGGCCCTTCCGGCGGCGAGAGATGGGCCGTCAGGATGACCCGCAACCCCGGTTCAAGCCTGGCCGTCGCGGCGGCGCCGTGCAGCGCAATGCGGACCTGCGCCGGCGTGTGGTCAGGCCCGGTGCGCGACAGGATCACCCGGTCAAGGGTGATCCGTGGCTGGTCCGAGAACGAGCGGTCGATATGAACGATCCGGCCCTCGACCGGGCCGTAGTAGCGAAAGGTCAGGACCGGTGCCGCGACGGCCTGCGCGCGCAGGATCGCGAGCCCCATTCCGGCCAGAACCAGGGCCACCGCCACGCTCGGGATGTGCCAGAGCGCGGGGCCCCGGACCGCGAGCAGAATGCAGGTCGCAAGGGCAAGGCCAAGCCCGAACCAGACCGGCAGGCCCGGCTCCACCGGCAAGGCAAAGTAGCCGCCGATGCCAAAGGACAGGAACACCGGCGCCCAGGGCAGCAGGCTGCCCCGCGCCGCATCCAGCGCCTCGATGGGTCCGAGCAGCCGGCGCACCCTTGTTTCCCTGCCTGCCATTGCCTAATGAACGCAAGGCCCAGCCTCCTCTCTCATGGTTTCCGAAAGGTTAACGCGCGCATGTCTTCCATCGTCACCCGCTTCGCGCCGTCACCCACCGGCTATCTGCATATCGGCGGTGCGCGCACGGCGCTTTTCAACTGGCTCTACGCCCGCGGCCGCGGCGGGAAGTTCCTGCTCAGGATCGAAGACACCGACCGCGAGCGCTCGACCCCCGAGGCGACGGCGGCGATCCTGAAAGGGCTGACCTGGCTCGGCCTCGACTGGGACGGCGACGTGACCAGCCAGTTCGCGCGCCGCGCGCGCCATGCCGAGGTGGCACGCGAGATGCTGGCGCGGGGCGCGGCCTACAAATGCTTCTGCACGCAAGATGAGATCGAGGCCTTCCGCGAGGCCGCGCGGGCCGAAGGCCGCTCCACCCTGTTTCAGAGCCCGTGGCGCGACGCCGACCCCGCGACCCATCCCGATGCGCCCTATGTCATCCGCCTGAAGGCGCCGCGCAGCGGCGAGACGGTGATCGAGGATGCGGTGCAGGGCACGGTGACCTTTCGCAACGACCAGCTTGACGACATGGTCTGCCTGCGTTCGGACGGGACGCCGACCTACATGCTTGCGGTCGTCGTGGACGATCACGACATGGCCGTGACCCATGTCATCCGCGGCGACGACCACCTCAACAATGCCGCGCGGCAGACCCAGATCTATCGGGCGATGGGCTGGGACATTCCGGTCTGGGCGCATATTCCGCTGATCCACGGGCCGGACGGCAAGAAGCTTTCGAAGCGTCACGGCGCGGTCGGGCTTGAGGAATATCAAGCCATGGGTTACCCGGCCGCGGCGATGCGCAACTATCTTGCGCGGCTGGGCTGGGCGCATGGCGATGCAGAGTTCTTTAACGATGCGCAGGCTAAGGAGTGGTTCGACCTGACCGGAATCGGGCGCGCCCCGGCGCGGCTCGATTTCAAGAAGCTGGAGAATCTTTCGGGTCAGCATATCGCCGCAACGCCGGATGAGGTCCTGATGCCGGAGATTCTGGCCTATTTCGATGCTGCGGGGCGACAAAAACCTTCGCAAGCGCAGCAAGACGGTTTGGCGCGCTCACTTTACTGTGTCAAGGAACGTGCCAAGACGTTTCCGGAACTTCTTGAAAAGGCGCATTTTATCCTGACGGAACGCCCGCTCGAGATGGACGCCAAGGCGGCCCAGGCGCTTGATCCGGTATCCCGTCGTATACTGTCAGAATTGACGCCGCAGCTGCAAAATGCTAGCTGGATGCGCGATAGGCTGGAGACTGTCGTGGCAGGCGTTGCCGACGCTCACGGGATCGGGCTCGGCAAGATCGCCGGCCCGCTCCGGGCGGCCCTCGCCGGGCGCACGGTGACCCCCAGCGTCTTCGACATGATGCTTGTGCTTGGGCGGGACGAAACCCTCGCCCGGCTGAAGGATGCGACGGATTAGACGCCCCGGCGGGGCCAGGTCCGTATCGATCACCCTCCGGCCCCATTCGGGCGACCGGACGACCGAAAAGGAGCATGAGATGGCCGAGACCAACAAGACTGCGACGCTGAGCCTGAATGGCCAGACCTACGATCTGCCGGTGCTGAAACCGACAGTCGGACCGGAGGTTCTCGACATCCGCAAGCTTTACGCCGACGCCGATGTCTTCACCTATGATCCCGGCTTCACCTCGACCGCCGCCTGCGACAGCGCGATCACCTTCATCGACGGCGACAAGGGCGAACTCCTTTACCGCGGCTACCCGATCGAACAGCTTGCCGCCAAGTCGCATTTCCTCGAAGTTTGCTACCTGTTGCTTTACGGCGAGTTGCCGAACCATGACCAGATGGCGGATTTCGAGAACCGTGTCACCCATCACACAATGGTGCATGAGCAGATGCACTATTTCTTCCGCGGGTTCCGTCGTGACAGCCACCCGATGGCGACGATGGTGGGCGTCGTCGGCGCGATGTCGGCCTTCTACCACGATTCGACCGATATCACCGACCCGTGGCAGCGCGAGGTCGCCGCGATCCGCATGATTGCGAAAATGCCCACCGTGGCGGCGATGGCCTACAAGTATTCGATCGGCCAGCCGTTCCAGTATCCGCAGAACCGGCTCGATTACGCCTCGAACTTCCTGCACATGTGCTTTGCGGTGCCGTGCGAGCCCTACATTGTCCAACCGGCGCTCGCCAGGGCGATGGACCGCATCATGATGCTCCATGCCGATCACGAGCAGAACGCCTCGACCTCGACGGTGCGGCTTGCTGGCTCGTCGGGCGCCAACCCCTTCGCCTGCATCGCCGCCGGCATCGCCTGCCTCTGGGGTCCGGCCCATGGCGGCGCCAACCAGGCCTGTCTGGAAATGCTGCGCGAGATCGGCACCGTGGACCGCATCCCTGAGTTCATCAAGCGCGCCAAGGACAAGAACGACCCGTTCCGCCTGATGGGCTTCGGCCACCGGGTCTACAAGAACTTCGACCCGCGCGCCAAGGTGATGAAGGAATCGGCGGACGAGGTGCTCGACCTTCTCGGCATCCACAACAACGAGACGCTGAAAGTCGCCAAGGAGCTTGAGCGTATCGCCCTCGAAGATGACTACTTCATCTCGAAGAAGCTCTACCCCAACGTCGATTTCTACTCCGGCATCATCCTTGAGGCGATGGGCTTCCCGACCTCGATGTTCACGCCGATCTTCGCGGTCAGCCGCACCATTGGCTGGATTTCGCAGTGGCGCGAGATGATCGCTGACCCGACCCAGAAGATCGGCCGGCCGCGCCAGCTCTATGTCGGCCAGCCGCGCCGCGACTATCTCGACGTGAAGAAGCGCTGAGCCGTCGGACCTGCCCGCAAAGGCCGCCCTTCGCGGGCGGCCTTTGACCGTTCTCGCCGCCGCAGATCTCAGCCGCAGCACCCCCCGGCCGCCTGCACCGGCGGACACGGCCGTGATCCGTAGGAGCAGAAAACGCAGCAGTCGCCGGGCTTTGGCCGCAGCACGGCACCGCAGCCGCGACACTGGTAGAAGAACTGGCAGGCATCGGCCGGCATTGTCTCGTCTGCCGCATGACCGCATTCGGGACAGGTGATCCTGCTCTCAAGCACCGGGCCGGTCATCGGATGAACCCGGTCAACGTGTCGTTGATCCGCCCCTCTGCGACGAAGACGCCCCAGGCCGCCACCATCAGAACTGTGCTGCCGCCGAGCTTCCAGACGAGCCGCCCGAGCGCGCCGCGCCGGAAGGCCACCGCCCAGGCAGCGAGCAGCAGAAGCGTCGCGGCCGGCAGCACCCAGACCGACGCCGCCGCGAGCGGGCCGAAGAG
>JBGSNN010000224.1:0-7932 GCA_041739655.1 Albidovulum sp.
GCCGCTGATGCGGCGGCTGCAAGGGCAAGGCCTCGCGCCGGTGACGCTTTGCATCGGCGCCACCCGCCACTTTCGGGCCCTTCACGCGGCCACTGCGTCACCCGGCGGGGCGGCGGAGGGCATTGCACGGCTGCGGCCGCCAATTTTCGGACCGCGGCGGGACCGGATGCTGAAACAGGCACAAAACTGGGGGATGCACCGCCTGGAACAGGCGCTGACGCTTCTGACCGATACCGATCTTCAACTGCGCTCTTCCTCGCGCGCGCCGCAGATGGCGCTGATGGAACGTGCGCTCATCCGTCTTGCGATGATGGCGCGGCAGTAGACCCCGCCCCGGCCAAAAGGCACTTGCGGACCGACGCAACCGATGGCTCCATTGCCCGGTGGTCAGAGAGGGCGAGCCGGAATGTACACCGTCATCGGAACCATCAGGAGCCGCGCCATGCGGGTGCTTTGGATGCTGGAAGAGCTGGAGCTTCCGTTTGAGCATATCGCCGCGCCACCGCAGTCTGAGGGCGTCACCGCCTTCAACCCGGCTGGCAAGGTTCCGGTCCTGATCGACGACGGCACGCCGATCACCGATTCCACCGCGATCATCCAGTATCTCGCCGACAAGCATGGGCGTCTTACCCATCCTGCGGGCACTCTTGGCCGCGCCCGGCAGGACAGCCTGACGCAGTTCCTGCTGGATGAGTTCGATGCCAACCTCTGGACCGCCGCGCGGCATAGCTTCGTGCTGCCGGAGGAGCTTCGGAACGCCTCGATCAAGAACACACTTCGCTGGGAATTCGAGCGCAGCCAGAAGGTGCTGATGCAGCGGATGGGCGAAGGCCCCTTCCTGATGGGCGATCAGATAACAGTGCCCGACATCATCCTGACCCATTGCGGCGACTGGGCGCTGTCGGCGAAGTTCCCTATCGTCGAGCACCGGCTTTCGGACTACCTCGCGGCGATGCGGACAAGGCCCGCCTACAAGCGCGCGATGGCACGCTAGGTGTGTTGATCCCATGCTATCATGCGGTCCCCGTTCAGACGGTGAACCCGTAGAGTGCCCGTTGAGCTGCGCTGACCTCGGTGGCCATGTGGTTGTATTCGCTGCGCTTCATGGCGACGAACCCTTGGTGCATCAGATCGCCCGTCATCCGCCTGGAAACGTCTGATCGTTCGAGCGCGTGATTCGCCTCCAGCCAGGTGCGCGGCTGGGTGCCGCCCGACGTGGCCTCGGTGGCGTCGCCCGTGACGATCGGGCCGGGATCGGCATCAGCAGATCGGCGAGGATCGTGTCGACGCTTTCGCCAGATCGAGGAAGACAGATGATCGACAGCCGCTCGCGGCAGTCTCAGGACACCCGGACGAAGCGCATATGCGGCATCGGGGCGAACCACGGGATGAGAGCACCCCGAACATCAGTCCACGACGGAAGTAGACGATCTCAAGGTCTGCCGACCTAAAGGCGCGCGGCGATCCGAACTCACAGAACCGCAGAAACCACGCTGCGGCGTTCAGCGTAGGCGCGGCACAGGGGCACTTAGTCGTCGATCTGCAGTTCGGACGATTCTTCGGCGAAACATGCTTGGTTCGCGCGGCGGATACGTTCGATCTGCTCCTTGATCCGGGCGAGATGCGCGCGCATCGCCGCCTCGGCCCGATCAGGGTCGCGGGCGCGGATCGCGTCGAGAATGGCGACATGATCGTCCCAGGCGGTGCGCGAGGCGAAGGCAAGCGAGAGCATCCGCACTCGGTCCATGTGGCCCTTGTTCTCGGCAATCAGTTCCCAGGTGAACCCGAGATGCGCGCGCTCGCAGATCTCGCGATGGAACTGGTCGTCAAGCTGGTGAAAGCCGGGCTTGTCCTCGCGCCTGATCGCCGCGTCCTGCGCGGCGATGATCCGGTCGAGCGCTGCGAGATCGGCATCTCCGAGCCGGATTGCCGCGCGCCGCACCGTCTCGACCTCGAGCGCGGTGCGGATGAAGCGCGCCCGCATCACCGCCGCCGCCGAGATCAGCGAGATCGTCGTGGCGCGCTGCGGTCGAATCACGATGAAACCAAGCTTCGAGAGCCGGTAGAAGGCATCGCGCACCGGCTGGCGCGAGACACCGAGTGCCCGGGCAACGTCCACTTCCGAGATCTTGGCGCCCGGCGCAAGCTCAAGCGCCATGATCTGCCGCTGCAATTCGCCAAAGACCAGATCGGTGACCGAGCGGCGTGCGTCCAGATCGAGGGGTTGCTGAGGGACGGTATCGGACATCTGCTTCCTCATTGACCTTTTAGGCATACTAGCATATTAGCTTATCAGTGTAGAGTCGATCCATCTTCGAAGCGAGGGTAACAGCATGGCAAGCGGGCGGACATGGCGCTTTTGAGCCCGGATCGCCTGTTTCCGGTCGAGGAGCGCAGCCGCGAACTTGCCCGCGCGCTGTTTGAATCTGTCGCCAGGGCGCCGATCGTCTCGCCCCACGGCCACACCGATCCGCGCTGGTTCGCCGAGGATACGGCCTTTCCGGGGCCTGCTGAGCTTTTCGTAATCCCCGATCACTACGTCTTCCGAATGCTGCATTCGCAGGGCGTGCCGCTTGAGGCGCTCGGCGTTCCGCGCGCCGACGGCGGGCCGGTCGAAACCGACGGTCGCGCGATCTGGCGGCTCTTTGCGGCGCACTATCACCTTTTCCGCGGAACGCCGTCACGGCTCTGGCTCGATCACGCGTTCCAGGAAGTCTTCGGGCTGGGCGACCGCTTCGGGCCGGGGACCGCAGATGCCTTTTATGATGCGATCGACGCCTGCCTGAAGCGACCGGAGTTCCGCCCGCGCGCCCTGTTCGAGCGGTTCAACATGGAGGTGATCGCAACGACCGAGGGGCCGCTCGACGATTTGAAGTGGCATGACATGATCCGCCGGAGCGGCTGGCCGGGCCGCGTCATCACCACCTACCGCCCCGATCAGGTCACCGATCCGGATTTCGCTGGCTTCGCTGAAAATATCGAACAATTCTGTTCTCTTGCGGGCCAGACCTCGACCTCGTGGGGCGCCTATCTCGACGCCCATCGCGCGCGCCGGGCCTACTTCAGGGACCACGGCGCCACCGCCACCGACCACGGCCACCCCAGCGCGCGGACCGAGAACCTCAGCCCCGTCGAGGCCGAGGCGCTTTACAACCGGGTCCTGAGCGGCCGCGCCGGGGCCGAGGAGCGTGACGCCTTCCGCGGCCAGATGCTGACCGAGATGGCGAAAATGTCTGTCGAGGACGGGATGGTGATGCAGATCCATCCGGGCTCCTCTCGCAATCATTCCGGCCGTGTGCTGGCACGGTTCGGCCGCGACAAGGGCTATGACATCCCCACCCGCACCGACTATGTCCGCGCCCTGAAGCCGATGCTCGATGTCGTGGGTGAAGAACCGGGCCTTACCGTGATCCTCTTCACCCTCGATGAAAGCAGCTATGCGCGTGAGCTCGCGCCGCTGGCCGGGGTCTATCCTTGCCTGCGCCTCGGCCCGCCCTGGTGGTTCCATGACAGCGCAGAAGGCATGATGCGGTTCCGCCAGATGGTGACCGAGACTGCCGGCTTCTACAACACCGTGGGGTTCAACGACGACACCCGCGCCTTCTGCTCGATCCCCGCGCGCCACGATGTCGCGCGGCGGGTTGATGCCGCCTTCCTCGCCACGCTGGTCGCCACGGGGCGTCTGGCGGAGGATGAGGCTTTCGAGGTCATGGAGGACCTCGCTCACCGGCTTGCACGGCAAGCCTATCGGCTCTGACAGGCCACCCACGGGAGGAAAGATATGAAACAACTTACGACACTGGCGGCACTGCTGGCGGGGGTCGCCATGGCTGGCGGCGCCTTTGCCTGCGACCGGACCCTGCGGTCCTCGGACACCCATCCCGACGGCTATCCGACCGTCGAGGCGGTCAAGTTCATGGGAAAGGTGCTCGAGGAGAAATCCGGCGGCCGGCTCTGCATCGAGGTCTTCCACTCGGCCCAGTTGGGGGAGGAGAAGGATTCGATCGAACAGACTCAGTTCGGCGTGATCGACCTCAACCGCGTCAGCCTTGGGCCGTTCAACAACATCGTTCCCGAAACCCAGATCCCATCCCTGCCCTACATCTTCCGCTCCATCGACCACATGCACAAGGTGATGGACGGAGAGATCGGAGAGGAAATCCTTGCCGCCTTCGAGCCGCATGACCTGATCGGTCTGGCCTTCTTCGATGCCGGCTCGCGGTCGTTCTACAACAGCCAGAAGCCGATCAAGTCGATGGACGACCTCAAGGGCATGAAGTTCCGCGTCATGCAGTCGGACGTCTTCGTGGACATGGTGGGCGCGCTTGGCGCCAATGCGACACCGATGCCCTATGGCGAGGTCTATTCCTCGATCCAGACCGGAGTCATCGACGGAGCCGAGAACAACTGGCCGTCCTACGACAGCTCGGGCCACTACGAGGTGGCGAAGTACTACACGCTCGACCAGCACCTGATCGTGCCGGAAGTGCTCGTGATGTCGAAGAAGACCTGGGAATCGCTCAGCCCCGAGGATCAGGCGGCGGTCAGTGCCGCCGCCAAGGAGGCGGTCCCCTTCATGCGCGACCTCTGGGCCGCGCGCGAGAAGGAAAGCGAGGACAAGATCCGTGCCGCCGGCGCCGAGATCATCACCGACATCGACAAGACGCCGTTCATCGAGGCGATGGTCCCGGTCTATGAAAAGTTCGTCACGACCGACAAGCTGAAGGATCTGGTGACCCGGATCCAGGCCGTCGAGTAACACCGCAGGCCGGCGTGGGGACATCTGCCCCGCGCCGACCCGTGACAGACATGTCGTCAGGCAGGGGAGGCGGCGCGTGAGGAACGCGATGGAACAGGTTGCCCGGATCACCGGGGCCGTGGCCCAGCTTGGGCTCTGGGTCGCCGGGGCGGGCGTCGTGCTGATGACTATCTTCATCGCGGCGCAGGTGTTCTGGCGCTATGTGCTGAACGACAGCCTGCAATGGACCGAGCCTGCGGCGGTGATGATCATGGGCTGGTTCATCTTTCTCGGCGCCGCCGTCGGCATCCGCGAAGGCTATCACCTCAGCTTTGACGTGCTGCTCATGGTCCTGCCTCTTCGGGTGCGGCATTGGCTCCATACCGTCTCGGACGTGGTGGTAGCCGCTTTCGGCGTTGGCATGGTTTTCTACGGGGCCCAACTCGCGGTTAAGACCTCGGGCAACAAGCTGGCGGGTCTCGGCATTTCCGGCGCCTTCGATTTTCTGCCGGTCGTCGCGGGCGGCGCGCTTCTGGTCATCTTTTGCATTGAACGCATCGCGCGGCGCCTCGCGGGGCTGCCGACATCGCGCTTCGGCGACGACATCGAGGACACGGACGTCAGCGCGGCCCGGGCGGAGGTCAACTGATGGAGCTCTGGATCCTCTTCGGAACCTTCGTGACGCTGCTCCTGATCGGCACCCCCGTCGCCTTCTGCCTGGGTGCCGCCTCCTTCGCGACGATCCTCTATATGGGCTTGCCGCCGGTGGTGGTGTTTCAGCGGCTGAACTCGGGCGTCTCGGTCTATGCGCTGATGGCGATCCCGTTTTTTATCTATGCCGGCGACCTGATGGTGCGCGGCGACATCGCGCGGCGACTGGTGGCGTTGGCCGGCGCACTGGTCGGACACCTGCGCGGCGGCCTCGGGCAGGTCAACATCATGGCCTCGGTGATGTTCGGCGGTGTGTCCGGGTCTGCGGCGGCGGATGCCTCGGCGGTTGGCGGGCTCATGGTGCCGCAAATGAAGGCGCGTGGCTATGGCACGGACTACGCCGTCAACATCACGGTCGTCGCCTCGATCATCGCGCTGATGATCCCGCCGAGCCACAACATGATCATCTATTCGATCTCGGCGGGCGGCAAGATTTCGATCGCCGACCTCTTCACGGCGGGCATCATTCCGGGCCTCGTGCTCGCGCTCTCCCTGATGGTCGCGGCCTGGCTGGTCGCGAGGAAACGCGGCTATCCGACCGAGCCCTTTCCAGGGATGCGCGCCCTCGGCATGCTCTTTCTCAATGCCGTTCCGGGGCTGATCCTGATCGGGATCATCTTCGGCGGGGTCCGGTCCGGCATCTTCACCGCCTCGGAAAGCTCGAACATCGCTGTCGTCTATGCGCTCTTCGTAACATTCCTCATCTATCGCACCTTGTCCTGGCAAGACTTCGTCGAGGCGACCAAGGCTGCAGTGCGCACGACCGCGATGGTGCTGATGGTGATCGGCTGCGCCGCCGCCTTTGGCTGGCTTCTCGCCTATCTGCGGGTGCCGACGGCGCTCGTGACGGCATTGCAGGGAGTATCGGACAACCCGATCGTGATCCTGCTTCTCATCAATGTGGTGCTCTTGATCCTCGGCACGTTCATGGACATGTCGCCGCTCATCGTCATCACGACGCCGATCTTCCTGCCGGTGGCGCAGGCCTTCGGCGTCGATCCGGTGCATTTCGGGGTGATCCTGATCCTCAACCTCGGCATCGGGCTCTGCACGCCGCCGGTTGGAGCGGTGCTCTTCGTCGGTTGCGCGGTGGGCCGGGTGCCGATCTGGACGGTGATGCGGACGATCTGGCCCTTCTACCTTGCCGCCTTCGCAACGCTGATGATGGTGACCTACATCCCGGCGCTGTCGCTTTGGCTGCCGGCACAGTTCCGCTGAGAGGAGACGAAGATGATCCGGTCCTTCGCGCGCGTTGCAGCCGATCCCGGCGTCACCCGGCAGGTGCTGTCGGAGCGACCAGA
This sequence comes from Albidovulum sp., assembly GCA_041739655.1. GTDB lineage: Bacteria > Pseudomonadota > Alphaproteobacteria > Rhodobacterales > Rhodobacteraceae > Albidovulum. Next base: position 6,751 of record JBGSNN010000224.1, read on the forward strand.
ACTGATGGTGGTCTCGTTCCGCTTCGAGACGGCGGGCGCCGAAGGCCTGCGGCATCACCATCCGCATGTCCAGGGCACCTACTGCGCCTCGGGGCGGTTCCGCTTCACGGTCGGCGCCGAGAGCTTCGAGGTCGGACCCGGCGCAAGCTTCGTGATCGCGGCGGACGTGCCTCACGGCTGCCTGTGTCTGGAGCCAGGCGAGTTGATCGACACCTTCACCCCGCGCCGTGATGAATTCCTCTGACAAGACAGGATGACCAGATCAATGCTCCACGTCGAGACCCGCCATGCCGTGCATCCCGATCATGCCCGCGGGATGGGAACCGAGGACCTGCGGCGCCACTTCCTTGCGAAAGCCATGTTTCAGGACCGGCAGATCCGGCTTGTCTATACCCACTATGACCGCTTCACCCTCGGCGGCGCGGTGCCTGCGGGGGGCACGCTGGTGCTCGACCGGGTCGAGGAGACGAAGACAGCAAGCTTCCTTGACCGGCGCGAGATGGGGATCGTGAATATCGGCGACAGCGGGACGGTCGCGGTCGGCGGCCAAAGCTGGACGCTCGGGCGTGGCGATGTGCTCTATCTTGGCATGGGCGCGGGACCGGTCACATTTGCCGGGCTGGGGCGGTTCTACATTACCTCGGCACCGGCGCACCGGGCCTGCGAGAGCCGCCTCATCACCCTTGCCGGTAGCAAGGAGGTCCGGCTGGGCGAGACGGCGACGGCGAACAAGCGCGTCATCAACCAGTTCATCCATCCGCAGGTTATGGAAAGCTGCCAACTGGTGCTTGGCTACACCACGCTGCTCGACGGCTCGGTCTGGAACACGATGCCCGCCCATCACCACGACCGGCGGATGGAGGCGTATCTTTACTGGAACATGGTGCCCGAGGCCCGCGTGCTGCACCTGATGGGTGAGCCGCAGGAGACCCGCCACCTGATCGTCGGCAACGAAGAGGCGGCGATCTCTCCGCCTTGGTCGATCCATGCCGGGGCAGGGACCGGGGCCTACAGCTTCATCTGGGCGATGGCAGGCGACAACGTCGATTATACCGACATGGACTTCGTCCAGCCGGGAGAGTTGCGGTGAGTGCGTTCTCGCTCATCGGCCGCCGCGCGTTGGTGACGGGCGCGAACACCGGCATCGGTCAGGCGATCGCGGTCGCCCTCGCCGCGCAGGGC
>JBGSNN010000282.1:0-1667 GCA_041739655.1 Albidovulum sp.
GATCCGGTCGCGGTCGCGCTGGAACGGCGAGCGGAAGGTGGACATGGTTTCAGGAGAAAGCCGCCCCCGGCTCATCTCCGGCTGGCAGGCATAGGGTGCGAGCGTCATGGGCCGCCTGTTCTTGTCGCCTCTGTCGCGACCTCATATATTCAATCGGCAACCAAAAGGACACCGGCTTTGCCCATGGACCTGACCCTGCCCCCGAAAGTCACCGACCGCGCCTTTGCACGGCTCGCCGAGATCAATGACACCGCCGGAGAGGCCAAGGCGCTGCGCGTCGCGGTCGAAGGCGGCGGCTGTTCAGGATTTCAGTACGATATCCGGCTCGACGAGCCCCATGCCGACGACCTCGTGCTGGAGAAGGACGGCCAGAAGGTGCTGGTGGACAGCGTGTCCCTGCCCTTCCTTGCCAATGCGGTGATCGACTTTTCCGAGGAACTGATCGGCGCGCGGTTCGTGGTGGAAAACCCCAATGCCACCTCAAGCTGCGGCTGCGGCACGAGTTTCTCGATCTGATCCGACGGCCTGATCTTGCGGCCGCGCGCGCCACGCGCGCGACTGTCTATCGTCGTGTCCGCGCAGGACGCGCGGACACCGTGCCTCCGGCGGGAGTATTTGGGCCAAGAAGAAGCCGGGAAGTTCGGCTTGCGGCGAGTCCTGATCGGGCGGATGATCGGCCGTGCGGCAGCGGGAGGCAGGGATGAAGATCGCCACATTCAACATCAATGGCATCAAGGCGCGCGCCGAGGGGTTTCCGGCCTGGCTCGATGAAACGGTGCCGGATGTTGTGTTGGTGCAGGAAATCAAGTCGCTTGATGCGAATTTCCCGCGTAAATTGTTCGAAAATCGCGGATACTTTCTGGAAACACACGGCCAGAAGGGCTTCAACGGCGTGGCGATCCTGTCGAAGCTACCACTGCGGGACGTGACGCGCGGCCTGCCGGGGGATGCCGGCGACGACCAGGCGCGCTGGATCGAGGCCACGGTGATTGGCCAGCGCGCGGTCAGGCTCTGCGGCCTCTACCTGCCGAACGGCAATCCGGCGCCGGGGCCGAAGTACGACTACAAGCTGGCCTGGATGGCGCGGATGCGCGACCGTGCGGCGGCGCTGCTGGCCGCGGAAATGCCGCTCGTCATGGCGGGCGACTACAATGTCATCCCGCAGGCCGAGGATGCCGCCCGGCCCGACGCCTGGCACGACGATGCGCTCTTTCTGCCGGAGAGCCGCGCGGCATTCCGGCGCATCCTGCATCTCGGTTTCACCGAGGCGATCCGTGCCCGCGATCCGCGCCCCGGTCTTTACACCTTCTGGGACTATCAGGCCGGGGCCTGGGAAAGGAACAACGGCATCCGGATCGATCACATGCTGCTCAGCCCGCAGGCCGCCGACCTGATGCGCGACGCAGGCATAGACACGGCGGTGCGCGGCCGCGACAAGCCCTCGGACCACGTTCCGGTCTGGGTCGATCTCGCCGCCTGAGCGCTCAGCCCTCGCCCTGCCCGCCGGTCACGTCATGGCGGTAGAGCCAGTCGAATCGGCGCAGGGTGGATTTCGGCGCGAAGCGCCCGGCAAGCCGCAGCCCGGCATGGGCGATGTCGCGCCTGAGGCCCGCGAGGTGATAGTTCCGCGCGTTCTGGGTCGCCGCCGCGACGATGCGCAGGCAACG
>JBGSNN010000308.1:0-12463 GCA_041739655.1 Albidovulum sp.
CCAGACTGCCGAAATCCAGATCCGCGTTGCCCTGATGAACCGCTTCAACGCACTCGGCACCGCCGAGATCGTTCGCGTGGCCTGACTCTAACGGGGAAAGGGGCTGTCATGCCTCAAGCGTGAATTGCGCAACAACGCCCCTGGCTGGGTCCGGTGCCACGGCAGCATTCGACGGGCGGCAAACAGCGGCTCGGGGCCACGACGAAGATGGGAGAGCGCTCCCTAAGGCGATTGCTGATCATCGGGGCCAATAGCGTCATCATCAAGCGGCATGTCCATGCCACAGCCAGGTCAGGCACATGGCTGGGCGGGATGCTGACGCGCAAGCCGCCGATGCTGGTGCGGGTGGCGCTGGCGAACAAAATGGCGCGGATCGTCTGGGCATTCGCCATTGTGCTCGAACCAATGGCGTACAATGGCTCATTGGCCCACGGTGGCGTTTACCAGTCTCCGGCCGTAGCGGCGTAGGCCGTCAGCAGTCGCGAGGACGTCGGAGCGGAAGAGGGCAAGGAGCAGTTTGGCGCAACGGTCGCAAGACGGGATCGGGAGAACCAGGGTGCACCAGAGTGCCATCGAGCACGCGGCTTTGATCTGGACCCGACCTGCGAACACCATACGGGCCCGCGGCAGGACGATGGCCGCATCAGAGGCCGGACACATGTCAGCACCCGGTGACGCGCCAAAAGCAGCTCCGAAGATACCGCTTGCGCAAGGGGCGGTTACACATGTTGCACAACTTTGATCCAGGCCGATTCACATCTTGAATCCACGCGATCAGAAGCGCCGCATAATGAAGCCCTCCGCCTATCGGCTTGCATTTTTGCGAAGTGTTCCCGGGTTCATTGAACCTGCGTGAACCTCGGTTCATGGGTCAAACCGGGAACACGGCCTTGTGACAAAGCGTTCTTTTGTTGGTTTTCCTGCATCTTGGCCGATGCGGCATTCGTTTACACCGAAGATGTCGGGAGTTCGAGCCTCTCACGACCCACCATCGCGATCAGTCCCGCTTGCAGAACATCTCGTACAGCACACCGATCAGGCGTTCGACGCGCGGCTCGCTCAGCGAGTAGTAGATCGCCTTGCCGTCGCGCCGGGCGCTGACGAGACCCTCGATCCTGAGCCGGGCAAGCTGCTGGCTGACCGCCGCCTGTCGCGAGGAGAGAAGCTGCTCAAGCTCGGTCACCGTTTTTTCGCCGCTGGAGAGATAGCACAGGATCATCAGGCGGCCTTCATGCGACATCGCCTTGAGAAAGGTCGATGCCGCTTCGGCGCGCGACGTCATCTCGGCAGGGTCACCGCGCAGGCAGGTGTCCGGCTCAAGGTCGGGCCCGGCGGGCTCTGGAACGCTCATCAACATGCGGTGGACCATATTTCGCTACCCCTCACATAGAGGTTTTTGCGCCGGATTGCCAGTGCAAGGGTGTCGAAGGGCGTTGCGACCTATCGGTGATGCAGAAAGTCGCCGTAGCGACCATTCCAGAACAGCAGGGGATCGCCCTCGCGCATCTCGGCGCGCAGGATGCGCCCGACCAGGATCGCATGGTCGCCGCCGTCATGGTGGGCCTCGGCGCGACAGTCGAAACGGGCGAGGCAGCCGGGCAGCGCGGGAAGGCCATCCGGTGTCAGGCCGACCTCAAGCCCGGAAAAATCTTCGCCGCTGCGCGAGAAGCGCTGGCAGAGCGCAAGCTGGTCGGCGGCGAGGACATGGATTGCGTAGTGATCCGCGGCCGAGAACACCGGAAATCGCGCCGAACTGCGGGCCGGACACCAGAGGATCAGCGGCGGATCGAGCGAAACGGAGGTGACGCTGTTCGCGGTCATTCCGATCGGCCCCGCCGCGCCACAGGTGGTGACCACCGTCACGCCGGTCGCATAGCGGCCCATCACGGTTCTCAGGCGGCGTGCCCCGTCGGTGACGCCGTTCCAGGTTTCAAAGGTTGTCATGTCACGTTCGACGGTCATCGCCCCCCGTATATGGCGGTTTCGATGCGCGAGGGGAACGTCTTTCTCGGCGCCATATGCGCCAGAAGCGTCAGATTTCGTCGTCGCCGGTATTGACCAGCCAGCCACCGGGGCCGGCAATGCGATCCGGCAGGCCAAGGATCATCAACTCGCGGGCGACAAGGCACAGGAGAAGGCTCGCGGCGATGTCGTCGAAGGAGATCAAGTTGATGAATGTCATGGCAGCACCCCTTTTCTGACGCCGAGAGTGGCGGGCAAACCGGGCGGGATTGCGGCGGATGCGCGGAATTTCGCAGGTAATGCCGTGTCGGCCCCCGCGTCATGTGATGCCGACGCCACGCGAGAAGGGCGCTGGTGCAGGGCATGACTTGCGGTCGCCGGAGCGCGGTCCTATCTGCTCCTTACCTGATCGGGGATGCGTTCGGCCGGGGTTTGCCGAAGCTGTCGAAACGGAGTGATCCATGACCGTCGCGCTGCACTATTTCCGCTGGGCCTTCGCGGTGACGGCGTTCGGCCTTGTCGCGGCCTTCGCGCTTGGCTGGCAATACAGCGGAACGCTTGCCGGTGCGCTGTCGTTCCTGATGATCGGCGCGATCCTCGCGGTGCTGGAAATCTCGCTCTCCTTCGACAATGCGATCGTCAATGCCAATAAGCTGAAGGAGATGACGCCGGAGTGGCAGCACCGCTTTCTGACCTGGGGCATCCTGATCGCGGTCTTCGGGATGCGGGTTCTCTTCCCGCTCTTGATCGTCGTGATCGCGGCGCGCATCGGCCCGATCGACGCGCTGACCCTCGCCGTTGCCAAGCCCGACGAATATGCCCGCATCGTCGGCGGTGCGCATCTGTCGATCGCCGCGTTCGGCGGGACCTTCCTGATGATGGTCGCGCTCAACTATTTCATGGACGAGGCCAAGGAAGTGGACTGGATTCGCGCGGTCGAATGTCAGCTTCGCCGCTGCGCCTCGGTCCGCGGGCTGGAGATCGGGTTTGTCCTCGCGGTGGTCCTGCTCTTCGCCGCGGTCATGCCGGAGCATGAGACCGGCAGGTTTCTCTTCGCTGCGGTTGGTGGTCTCCTGACCTTCCTCGCGGTCGAGGTGCTCGGCCATGTGCTCGATCGCAGGCAGGCCGCGATGAGCGCCGCCGCCCGCGGCGGTCTCGGCGCATTTCTGTATCTTGAGGTGCTCGACGCCTCGTTCAGTTTCGATGGCGTGATCGGCGCCTTCGCGCTGACCCACAACCTCTTTCTCATCGCCATCGGCCTTGGCATCGGCGCGATGTATGTGCGCTCGATGACCATCATGCTGGTGGAACGCCAGACCCTGGCCGAGTTCCGCTATCTCGAACACGGGGCCTTCTATTCCATTCTGGTGCTGTCGATCATCATGTTCGGCCAGACGCTCTGGCATATTCCCGAGATGGTGACCGGCGTTCTCGGGTCTGTCTTCATCGGCATCGCGTTCGTCTCCTCGATCCTTTACAACCGGCGCGTCCGGGCCGCCTGAGCGCTCAGCCCGCGGCGAGCGGCAGCGTGAGGTCGAACGAGGTTCCGCGCCCCGGCACCGAGGTCAGAAGCAGCGGGTGGCCGAGAAGCGCGCAGGCCCGGTCCACGATGGCAAGGCCAAGGCCCATGCCTTCGGCGGCCGAGGCGCGGGCGTTCAGCCGGTGGAACTCGCGGAAGACATTCTCCTGTTCCTCTTCGGGAATGCCCGGCCCGGTGTCATGCACCGACACGCGCATCCGCCCGCGCCCGCGCCGGACCCCGACCAGAACCCGGCCCGTCACGGTATAGCGGATCGCATTGCCGATCAGGTTCTGCAGAATGCGCCTGAGATAGGTCGCGTCCGACTGGACGAGGACCGAGGTCGCAACCACCGTCAGCCGCAGCCCCTTCGCTGCCGCCACCGGTGCAAACTCGTCATCGAGTTGCCGCAGGATATGGCCAAGCCGGACCGAGCCGACGTTGAGCACGGCCTTGCCGGCCTCCAGTTTCGAGATGTCGAGAAGGTCGCCAAGGATGCCTTCGATGCTCACAAGCGCATTCTCGGCTTTGAGAAGGGTCCGTCGCGCCTCATCGCCAAGGTCGCCGTCCGAGAGCGCGGCGAGAAAGAGCTTGGCGGCGGAGAGCGGTTGCAGCAGGTCATGGCTTGCCGCCGCGACAAAGCGCGACCGCGCCGCGTTGGCGCGCTCGGCATGGGTCAGCGCATCCTCGAGTTCCAGCGTGCGCTCCAGCACCCGCTGCTCCAGCGTCTCGTTCGCGATCTCCATCGCGCGGGTCGCCGCGCGCTCGGCGGTCACGTCGGTGAAGCTGATGACAAAGCCGCCATCCGGGGTCTGCTGGGCGAAAGCGGTCAACGTCACATCGGCGCCGGACTGAAGATCGAAGGTCAGCGGCGGGCGCCCGTCGCGCCGCGCAGCCCAGTCCTCAAGCGCCGCCAGCGTCATGCCGGGGCTGAGCCGCACCCGGCCGCGCAGCGTGTTCAGAAGCACCGCGAAGGCGATGCCACGCCGCGTGCCCGCGACCGGGATGCTGAGCAGCTCTGCCAGCCGACGGTTCCAACCGACCATGCGGCCTTCGGCGTCAAAGATGCAGACGCCCTGGCTGATATGGTCAAGCGTCGCGCGCACCAGCCGCGCCTGATCGTCGAGAAGCCGGTCGCGCTCCTCGCGCTCGATGCGCATCACGTCGGTCAGGTCGGTTTGCAGCACCACGGTGCCGCCGTCCGCCGTGCGATGCTCGGACACCTGCACCCAGCGGTCCCAGATCATCTCGGCGTTGAACATCACATGCCGGTCGGCATGGCGCTTGAGCCGCCGCGCCACCCAGTCCGCGCGGGTTTCGCCGTGCGGCAGCACCAGATGGCCAGAGTGGCTGGCCAGATCGACATAGTCCGCGAAGCGCAGACCGGGCACCAGGCTGTCGCGGATGTCGGGCAGGTGCATCCCGAAGCGCGAGTTACACAGCACCAGCACGTCATCCGGCCCGAACAGGCCGAAGCCTTCCTCGATCGTCTCGATCGCATCGGCAAGGTTGCGCCGGGCCGCCTCGGTCGCGCCCATCGCCTGTTCGAGCCGGGCGTTGGAGTGGTTCAAGAGGTCGAGCGCATGTTCCAGATCGCGGGTGCGGTCGCGGACCTGATCCTCCAGAAGCACGGCGCGCTGGAACTGCGCATAGGCCGCGCCGCTGTCGTCGGTTGCCTGCTCGACCCGTTTCATCAGCGCGGCGATGATTGTCAGAAGCTTGGCATGTTGCCGCTCCGGCGGATCGGCGGGATTGACGAGGTGTTGCGCCATGGCTCAGCCGTCCCCAGGCGGATAGATCGCGACACCGGTGATGGTCTGGTTGACATGGGTCGCGCCGATCTGCTCGCCATAGGTCGAGAAGCCGGTCACCCGATGGCGGCGGAGGATGTCGGAGATCGTGCCGAAAAGCTGTTTTTCTTCGGCTTCGATCCGCCTCAGCACACAGTCGCAAGCCAGGATCACGGCGGGCGGGCCGATCCGTGACAGGGCGGCAAGGCCGGCGTCGAGATGCGCCGCCATGTCCTGCGCCTCGGCCAGCGTCAGCACCAGCCCCTCGCCGATGGCCGAGAAGAAGACGAGGTCGCCGTTCGGGGCGACCCGCTGGATCGCGCGGACATGGTGCTGGCCGCCGATGCGCACCACCAGCGGATGGGCGGCAAAGGTGAAGGTGGTGAGCTGGGCCGGGTCCTTGCCGAGCAGCCGCGCATATTCCTGTGCCGCCGGTTCGGCATTGATCTGGCGCACGAGGCGCCGGGCCGGGTCGGCTTCGGTGACCACCATCCGCCGGTCCGAGGGACGCAGATGGTCAAGACTGAAGACCCGGACCGGGCAGCGGGTCCGCACCAGACTGAGGGTCGCGATGTTCCCGGCCAGCCGCCCGTCATGCAGGACATAGGTGTTCCGGAACCGGATTCCGTCGCCTGCCGACCCGCCAAAAAGCGGCACCGGCCCGAGGCCGGTCGCAAGCGCACCGGCCAGTTCGTCTTCCTTCACCGAAAGGCCATCGACCATGAGAAACGCGAATTCGTTGTCCCAGTCGGGGTGCGCCTGCGTCAGGCGCTGACGGGCGCGGATCGCCGCTCCGATCAGGGCCTGCCCGTCGATCGCCTGCAAGTCGGGGATGAGCAGGGTTTCGACCGCGAAATGCGACAACGGCAGGCCGATCGCCACGATGCCGCCTTCGGAATAGCCCTCGGGCCCGATTTCGCCCGCCGTGGTGCAGCCGACGACGGGCGCGGTGCCGAAGGCCTTGGAAATCCGCCCGACCGCCTCGGCCAAGGGGGTGTCTGGCGACATGAAGAGAACCACCAGCGCGAAGGGACCGGGGCCGAGATCGCGGGCGATGCGGTCAAAGGCCAGGGGATCGCGCGCCTCGGCATGGGCGCGGCGCAGAACGTCCGAAGCCGCCATGGCCGGCGTGTTCATCGTGATCCCCCCCGGCAGGACGTTAGGCAGGGTTGGTGTTCTCTGGCAAGAGGCTGGCAAAACTCGCCTGTTTCGCCAGGAGGACCGCCTGCGTGCGGCTCTGCACGCCCAGCTTGCGCAAGACTGCGGTGATATGGGCCTTCACCGTCGTCTCGGCAATTGAAAGGTCATAGGCGATCTGCTTGTTGAGGCGCCCTGCGCAGATCAGTTCCAGGATGCGGGCCTGCTGGCGGGTCAGGAGCGACAGCCGCGCCACGGCATCCTCATGCGGCGTTGACGGGCCGCTGCCGTCGGGCGCCACGTAGCTTTCGGGCGTGAAGACGCGGCCTTCGGCCAGCGCCTGAAAGGCGGCGCGAAAGACCTCGCGCGGGCTGTGCTTGGGGACGAAGCCCGCCGCCCCGGCGCGCAGCGCCGCGCTGATGACGCGGGTATCGGCCAGCGACGAGACGACAAGGATCGGGATCTGCCGCGCCGCGGTGCGCAACTGCACCAGGCCCTCCATGCCGTCCACATCGGGCAGGTTGAGGTCAAGCAGGATGACATCGGGCAGCGCGCCACTGTCGATCCGGCTCAGCGCCGCTTGCAGCCGGTCCACCGATGCGACCTCGGCAAGCCCCAGAAAGGCGCGCAGGGTCATCGACAAGGCGTCGCAAAAAAGCGGATGATCGTCGATGATAAGCGCGCTGCGCAGCGGTGAGGCGATTCTGGCAGGAGGGGGGCTGGGCATGGTGCGGCCTGACGGTGATTTGATGAATCCTAGCAACTTCGGGGCGGCAGGTCACTTGGCGTAAAGTCGCAAGGGCAGAAGGGGTGTCGCGGGCAGGGTCGGGCGAAACTACGACCAAGGTCAGATAGCGTCGGCCGGATCAGCCGACTACTCTTTCGGCGAAATCAAGGGAGGTTCCATGCAACTTACCGATCACCGCGACATCGCGGCGCCGACCGCGACGGTCTGGTCCGCGATCCTTGACCCCGACGTGCTGAAGTCCTGCATTCCCGGCTGCGAGAGCATGACCGGATCTCCCGAAGACGGCTTCGAGGCGGTCGTCGTGCAGAAGGTCGGGCCGGTGAAGGCGCGGTTCACCGGCCTCGTGCACCTGTCCGACATGGTGCCCGAACAGGGCCTGACGATCAGTGGCGAAGGCAAGGGCGGACCGGCGGGCTTTGCCAAGGGCAGCGCCAGGGTCGAGCTTGCACCCGAGGGCGCGGGCACCCGCCTGACCTATACCGTTGATGCGAGCGTCGGCGGCAAGCTCGCCCAGCTTGGCAGCCGGATCATTGACGGGTTCGCCAAGAAGATGGCCGACCAGTTCTTCGAGAATTTCAAGATGGCGCTCGAGCCGCCCGCACCGGAAGAGCTTGCCGAGGCAGGGGACGAGGCCGGGGACGGAACCGCAACCGAACAGAAAAAAGGCTGGTTCAAGCGCACCTTCGGGGGCTGAACCGCAAGACATCAAGGGAGGAAACCAGGATGACGAAAGTCTCGATGACAGTGAACGGCAAGGCCGTTTCCGGCGAGGTGGAGGGGCGCACCCTGCTGTCCGCCTTTCTGCGGGAGGGGCTTGGCCTCACCGGCACCCATGTCGGGTGCGATACCAGCCAGTGTGGCGCCTGCGTCGTGCATGTGAACGGCAAGGCCGTGAAAAGCTGCACCGCCTTTGCCGCCGATCTTGACGGCGCCACCGTGACCACGATCGAGGGCATGGCGAATGCCGATGGCTCTCTTGGCACGATTCAGCAGGCGTTCCAGGATCATCACGGGCTTCAGTGCGGCTTTTGCACACCCGGCATGGTGATGTCAGCGGCGGCCCTTCTGGCCGAGAATCCGAAGCCGAGCGCCCAGGAGATCCGCCACTATCTTGACGGCAACATCTGCCGCTGCACGGGCTATCACAACATCGTCAAAGCGGTTCTCGCCGCGTCCGGTCAGGACGCAGGCGCGATCGCGGCCGAATGAGGGGAGAGGGGAACATGCCCAAGGATCACGGAATCGGTGCCCGCTCGAAGCGGCGCGAGGATATGCGCTTCCTGACCGGAGCGGGACGCTACACCGACGACATAAACGTGCACGGCCAGACCTATGCGGTCTTCGTGCGCAGCCAGGTCGCGCACGGCCGCATCCGGTCGATCGACACGACGGCGGCCGCAGCCATGCCGGGGGTCGTCAAGGTCTTCACCTCCAAGGATTTCGACGGCAAGGGCGGGGTGCCCTGCGGCTGGCAGATCCATGACCGCGCTGGCAAGCCGATGCTGGAGCCCAAGCACCCGATCCTTGCCGAGGGCAAGGTGCGCTATGTCGGCGACGCCATCGCCTGCGTGGTCGCCGAGACCGAGGCACAGGCGCGTGACGCCGCCGAGGCGGTGCTGGTGGATATCGAGGAACTGCCCGCCGTCACCGACATGAAGGCCGCGGTGCAGGGCGGGGCGCTCGTCCATGACGAACTCGGCTCCAACCTTTGCTACGACTGGGGCTTCATCGAAGACAACAAGGCCGCGACGGACGAGGCCTTCAAGAAGGCGCATCACGTCACCACGCTGGAACTGGTCAACAACCGCCTCATCGCCAACCCGATGGAGCCGCGCGTGGCGCTCGGCCATTACAACCGGGCGATGGACGACTACACGCTCTACACCACCAGCCAGAACCCGCATGTGATCCGGCTCCTGATGGGCGCCTTCGTGCTGTCGATCCCCGAACACAAGCTGCGCGTCGTGGCCCCGGACGTGGGCGGCGGCTTCGGCTCGAAGATCTTCCACTATGTCGAGGAAGCCTTTGTCACCCATGCCTCGCGGGTGGTGAACCGTCCGGTGAAATGGACCTCGACCCGGTCCGAGGCGTTCATGACTGACGCGCATGGCCGCGACCATGTGACCAAGATCGAACTGGCGCTCGACAAGGACGGCCACTTCCAGGCGATCCGGACCGAGACCTATGCCAACATGGGCGCCTATCTTTCGACCTTCGCGCCCTCGGTGCCGACCTACCTGCACGGAACGCTGATGGCCGGCAACTACAAGACCCCGCTGATCTATGTGAACGTCAAGGCGGTCTTCACCAATACCGTGCCGGTCGATGCCTATCGCGGCGCCGGCCGTCCCGAGGCGACCTTCCAGCTTGAGCGGGTGATCGACAAGGCGGCGCGCGAGATGGGCATCGACCCGATCGAGATCCGCCGCCGCAACTTCGTGCAGCCGAACGAGTTCCCCTACCAGACCCCGGTCGCGGTGGCCTATGACACCGGCAACTATCAGGCGACGATGGACAAGCTGATCGAGATCGCCGACATCGCCGGGTTCGAGAAGCGCCGGGCGGCAAGTGCGGCCAAGGGTCTGTGGCGCGGGCTTGGCGTCAACTGCTACATCGAGGCCTGCGGCATCGCGCCGTCGAACCTCGTCGGCCAGCTTGGCGCCCGCGCCGGGCTTTATGAAAGCGCCACGGTGCGGGTCAACGCCACCGGCGGCATCGTCGTGATGACCGGCAGCCACAGCCACGGGCAGGGCCACGAGACCGCCTTCCCGCAGGTCATCTCGGAAATGATCGGCATCCCCGAGAACATGATCGAGATCGTCCACGGCGACACCGCCAACACGCCGATGGGCATGGGCACCTATGGCTCGCGCAGCCTGGCGGTCGGTGGTTCGGCGATGGTCAAGGCGGCCAACAAGATCATCGCCAAGGCCAAGAAGATCGCGGCCCACCTGATGGAAGCCTCCGATGGCGACATCGAGCTCAAGGACGGCAAGTTCACGGTGGCCGGCACCGACAAGTCGGTGGACTGGGGGGCGGTCTGCCTTGCGGCCTACGTCCCGCACAACTACCCCCTGGCCGAGCTTGAGCCTGGTCTTGAGGAGACGGCTTTCTACGATCCGTCGAACTTCACCTATCCGGCCGGCGCCTATGCCTGCGAGGTCGAGCTTGACCCCGAGACCGGCAAGGTCAGCATCTGTTCCTTCGCGGCGGCGGATGACTTCGGCAACGTGGTCAATCCGATGATTGTCGAAGGGCAGGTGCATGGCGGGCTGGCCCAGGGCATCGGCCAGGCGCTGATGGAAGCTGCCGTCTATGACGACAACGGCCAGCTTCTGACCGGCAGCTACATGGACTATGCCATGCCGCGCGCCGAGGATGTGCCGTTCTACAAGGTGGACCATTCCTGCCAGACACCCTGTACGCACAACCCCCTGGGCGTGAAGGGCTGCGGCGAGGCCGGGGCCATCGGTTCGCCACCCGCCGTCGTCAATGCCGTGATCGACGCGCTGCACCGCGCCGGCAAGACCAACGTCACCCATATCGACATGCCCGTGTCGCCGTCGCGCGTCTGGGCCGCGATCCAGGGCTGAGGAGGAAAAGATGTACGCATTCGATCTCGAAAAGCCGACAAGTCTTGCCGCCGCGGTGAAAGCCCTCGGCAAGGAGGACGCGCTGGCGCTGGGCGGGGGGCAGACGCTGATCCCCTCGATGAAGCAGCGCCTTGCCGCGCCCGCCGTTCTGGTCAGCCTGAACGGCATCAAGGAAATGATCGGCGTCTGCAGGGGCGACGACGGATCGCTCGCCATCGGCGGCGCCACTACCCATGCGGTGGTCGCGAAAGAGGCGGCGGCCTCCTATCCGGCGCTGGCGCATCTGGCGGGGATGATCGGCGATCCGGCGGTGAGGAACCGCGGGACCATCGGCGGCAGCCTTGCCAACAACGACCCCTCGGCCTGCTATCCGGCGGCGGTGCTGGCCTCGGGGGCGACGGTTGTCACCAACACCCGCAAGATCGCGGCGGATGACTTCTTCGACGGTCTCTTCACCACGGCGCTTGAGCCCGGCGAGATCATCACCGAAGTGCGCTTTCCGATCCCCGAAAAGGCGAACTACCAGAAGTTCATCCAGCCGGCATCGCGCTTTGCGCTGGTGGGCGTCTTTGTCGCCAAATACGGCAGCGGCGTCCGGGTAGCGGTCACCGGGGCATCGGAAAGCGGTGTGTTCCGCTGGTCCGCGGCGGAAAAGGCGCTGTCGGGCAACTTCGCGGCTGGTGCGATCGCCGGGCTTGCGGTCGCGGCCGACGGCATGATCGGCGATATGCACGGCACGCCCGCCTACCGCGCGCATCTCGTCAAGGTGCTGACCGGCCGGGCGGTGTCTGCGGCCTGAGCCGGGACAGGGTGACAGGACTGGCCCCCGGTTGAGACCGGGGGCCATTTTCGTTCCGGCCGGTGCTTGAAGTCGCGCGTCCGGCACGGCAATGATGCGGGCGCGGCAAGAGCGGGGAGAGCCAATGAAAGCGCGCGTCACATGGGTTGCGGACCGGACCTTCACCGGGGCGGTCGAGGCCGGCCACCAGATCGCCTTCGGCAACGCCTTCGGCGATAGCCCGAAGCCGGGGCCGAGCCCGATGGAACTGATGCTGATCGGCGCCGGGGGCTGTTCGGCCTATGACGTCGTTCATATCCTCGAGAGGGGCCGTGAGCCGATCGAGGATGTCATCTGCGACGTGAGCGCCGAACGCGCCGACACCGACCCCAAAGTCTTCACGAAGATCCATATGCATTTCACCGTGAAGGGCAGGGGCCTTGATCCCCGAAAGGTCGATCGGGCGGTGAACCTCTCGATCGAGAAATACTGTTCCGCAACGGCAATGCTGGCCCGGACCGCCGAGGTGACGCACGATGTCGAGGTGGTGGAGACGGGTCGCTGAGGGCGGCGGGATCGTGGCGATATCCCCGATCCGACCCCTTGGCGCTGCTACCCGGCGCCCGGCGCCGCCAATGCCGCACGGACCTGCCCATCATAGGCCGCGATCTGCGCGGCATGGTGGAGCGACCGTCCAAGCCAGCGCAGCACATCCGTCTGCATGAAGATCTCCTGAAGGGAACGGACCTCCGCCTCGTCACCAAGCAGGAGCGCGCGCCGACGCCTGTCAACACGCCGCGCGACCGCGCGCTCTGCATCCGCGTCCGGATGCCCCACAGCCATCCCGACGGCTGGGCCCCCGTTGAAATCCGCATCTTCGTCGATAGCCTCTTCCGCCAAGGCGCGCCGCTCGCCACGATCGGTCCCGCCGAAGTC
>JBGSNN010000309.1:0-5178 GCA_041739655.1 Albidovulum sp.
GCGCTCCTCGGTCTTCCACATCGACCAGACCAAGTGCATGGACGGCACCTTCTGCTCGGTCCTCAGCTGGTACGACAACGAATGGGGCTTTTCCAACCGCATGGCCGACACCGCCGTCGCCATCGGCAAGCTGATCTGAACCATCCCCGATCCTCATAACGGAGACACCAATGGCACTCATCACACTCCGCCAACTGCTCGATCACGCGGCAGAACACGGCTATGGCGTGCCCGCCTTCAACATCAACAACATGGAGCAGGGCCTCGCGATCATGGAGGCCGCGAAGGCGGTCGATGCGCCGGTCATCATCCAGGCCAGCCGCGGCGCGCGCAGCTATGCCAACGACATCATGCTGGCCAAGATGATCGAGGCCCTGGCCCAGATCTACCCGGACGTGCCGCTCTGCATGCATCAGGACCACGGCAACAACGAAGCCACCTGCATGTCGGCGATCAAACACGGTTTCACATCGGTGATGATGGACGGCAGCCTGATGGGTGACGCCAGGACGCCGGCCAGCTATGACTACAACGTGGCGATCACCGAACGGGTGAGCCGCATGGCGCACTGGGTCGGGGCCAGCGTCGAAGGCGAGTTGGGCGTGCTCGGCAGCCTTGAAACCGGCGAGGGCGAGGCCGAGGACGGCCACGGTGCCGAGGGCAAGCTCGACCACAGCCAGCTTCTGACCGACCCCGATCAGGCGGTCGATTTCGTCGCCCGCACCGGGGTCGATGCGCTCGCCATCGCCTGCGGCACTTCGCACGGCGCCTACAAGTTCTCGCGCAAGCCCACCGGCGACATCCTTGCGATGCGCGTGATCGAGGAAATTCATCAGAAGCTGCCGAACACCCATCTCGTCATGCACGGATCCTCGAGCGTGCCGCAGGAGTTGCAGGACGTGATCAATGCGTTCGGCGGCGAGATGCCGCAGACCTTCGGCGTGCCGGTCGATGAGATCGTCCGCGGCATCAGGTACGGCGTGCGCAAGGTCAACATCGACACCGATTGCCGGATGGCGATGACCGGCCAGTTCCGCCGCATCGCGATGGAAAACCGCAAGGAATTCGATCCGCGCAAGTTCCTCAAGCCGGCGATGGACGCGATGCGCGACCTCTGCCGGGCGCGGCTCGAAGCCTTCGGCGCCGCCGGGCACGGATCGAAGATCAAGCCCGTCCCGATGGACGAGATGGCCCGGCGTTACGCAAGCGGGGCGCTTTCGCCCGCATCGACCACCGCCAGAGCCGCCTAAGGCGCCTGCCGGACTGACGGGCGGGGCAGGGCGACAGTCCTCCACGCACGACCGACGACCGACGACCGACCGAGTGCATCCCGCATGGTTCACGCGCGCCGCGAACCCTGTCCTGACAAGGAGAGCAGATCATGGATCAATCGAACCGCTACGCCAATCTCGACCTGACCGAGGCCGACCTGATCGCCGGGGGCCGCCACGTTCTCGTCGCCTACATCATGAAGCCCAAGCCCGGGCACGGCTATCTCGAAACCGCGGCGCATTTTGCCGCCGAAAGCTCCACCGGCACCAATGTCGAGGTCTCGACCACCGACGACTTCACCCGCGGTGTCGATGCGCTCGTCTATGAGATCGACGAGGCGAAGGAGTTGACGAAGATCGCCTATCCGGTCGCGCTCTTCGACCGCAACATCACCGACGGGCGGGCGATGCTGGCTTCGTTCCTGACGCTGACTATCGGCAACAACCAGGGCATGGGCGACGTCGCCTATGCCAAGATGCACGACTTCTGGGTGCCGCCGGCTTACCTGCGCCTCTTCGACGGGCCCTCGACCACGATTTCCGACCTCTGGCGGGTGCTCGACCGGCCGGTGGTGAACGGCGGCTTCATCGTCGGCACCATCATCAAGCCGAAACTCGGCCTGCGCCCGCAGCCCTTCGCCGATGCCTGCTACGACTTCTGGCTTGGCGGCGACTTCATCAAGAACGACGAGCCGCAGGGCAACCAGGTGTTCTCGCCCCTGAAGGAGACGGTGCAGCGCGTGCATGACGCGATGAAGCGCGCGCAGGACAAGACCGGGCAGGCCAAGCTCTTTTCCTGGAACATCACCGCCGACGACTACCGCGAGACCATCGCGCGCGGCGAATACATCCTTGAGACCTTCGGGCCGGACGCCGACCACTGCGCCTTCCTCGTTGATGGCTATGTTGCGGGTCCGCAAGCGATCACCACGGCGCGGCGGCACTTCCCCAAGCAGTATCTGCACTACCACCGTGCCGGACATGGCGCCGTGACCAGCCCCAGCGCCAAACGCGGCTACACCGCCTTCGTGCTGGCCAAGATGGCGCGGCTTCAGGGGGCGAGCGGCATCCATGTCGGCACCATGGGCTACGGCAAGATGGAGGGCGAGGCCGACGACACGATCATCGCCCACCAGATCACCCGCGACAGCGTGGCGGGGCCCTATTTCCATCAGGAATGGCTCGGCATGGCGCCGACGACGCCGATCATATCGGGCGGCATGAACGCGCTCCGGATGCCGGGGTTCTTCGGGAACCTCGGCCATTCCAACCTGATCCTGACGGCGGGCGGCGGTGCCTTCGGCCATGTCGACGGCGCAGCAGCGGGGGCAACCTCGCTGCGCCAGGCTGAAGAGTGCTGGAAAGAAGGCGCCGATCCGCTGGAATTCGCCAAGAGCCACAAGGAGTTCGCCCGCGCCTTCGAGAGCTTCCCGCAGGATGCCGATGCGCTCTATCCCGACTGGCGCAGGGCGCTCAGGATCAACTCCGCCGCCTGATGACCCCTGAGGCGCGCGCCCGCCGCGCGCCCGTCCCACTGAAGGAGCAATCCCCATGACCTTCAATCGCAGCATCAAGATCGCCCCGTCGATCCTTTCCGCCGACTTCGCCAATTTCGGCGCCGAAATCCGCGCCATCGAGGACCAAGGCGCCGACTGGGTCCACGTCGATGTGATGGACGGGCATTTCGTTCCCAACCTCACCTTCGGCCCGCCCGCCGTGAAGGCGTTCCGGCCGCATGTGAAGACCGTGATGGATGTCCATCTGATGATCGCGCCGGTCGATCCCTACATCGACGCCTATGCCGGGGCCGGGGCCGATATCCTGACGGCGCATCTGGAGGCCGGGCCACATGTCCACCGCACGTTGCAGGCCATTCGCGGCGCCGGGATGAAGGCGGGCGTGGCGCTCAACCCCGGCACGCCTGCCGCCGCGGTCGAGCATCTCATCGACCTCGCCGACCTCATCTGCGTGATGACGGTGAACCCGGGCTTCGGCGGCCAGAAGTTTCTCGACATGACCGCCAAGATCCGCGCGCTTCGGGCGATGATCGGCGACAGGCCAGTGCATATCGAGATCGACGGCGGCGTCGACCCAGAGACCGCCCCCCTCGTCGTGGCGGCGGGGGCCGATGTGCTCGTCGCCGGATCGGCCGTGTTCCGGGGCGGCAGCGTGGCCAATCCGGCTGTCTATGGCGACAACATGCGGGCCATCCGCGCCGCCGCGAGCGCCACCCGCAGCGCGGCGTGACACGCGGGAGCGTGCAGGCATCGGGCGGGAGTGGTGCGACAACGTGAGCCGCCCTCGTTGCCCGACGTAGTTGCGGAATTCATGGCTGAGGCGCGATGGCACCTTGTGGTGCCCGAGCCCCTGATTGCCAAGTTCCCGCCAAGCATCCGAACGGACATTGTGACGCTTGAGAGCTTCTTGGGCGACCTGCGGCTTCTGGTGCCGGGCGCGGCCTGAATGCTTTCTCTCGTGTTGCCTTGCGAAGGCGTCCCAAGCGCGCATAGTGGAGTCTGTTCCCATATTCTCCGAGGCGGCTTTGTCGCACCACTACATACTTTTCATAGACGAGGCAGGCGACGATAAGGTTGATCGCCTAAAGCCTGATTCCACGGATGGAAAATCCGAATGGCTTTGCCTTGGCGGCTACCTAATTCGGGCCGAAGTTGAACCAGACCTTGAAAGGCGGCGGGATGAAATCCTTGTTTCCTTCGGTGGACAGAAAGGGGGCACTCTCCATTATCGAAATCTCAAGCCAAAGAATCGGCTGATTGCAGCAAGCAAACTCGTGTCGCCCGATTATCGCGCGCGGGGCTTTGTGGTCTGTTCCTACAAGAAGACCATGATCGGGTATCACAACGAGAGGGCGGCAAACTCCACGGGCAATCCGCGCGATGTGCTGTTCAATTTCGTTGCCCGTCTCCTGCTTGAGCGCGTGACTCATTATGTCGTGAATGCTGCCCCCCGGCACGGTATCAGCGATCCGGTCTTGCGCATCGTAATGGCGAGCCGTAAGGGGCATCATTTCGGGCAGTTCAAGGCATATATTGCCCAACTCATGAATCAGGCCGTGGCAGGAACGACTTTCCTAAACACCCGCGAAATCAAGGCTGGTGTGCTCCGGTTGAACAAGATCGAAAGGGCGACGGCTTCGCAGTTCCCCGGGTTGCAGTTGGCGGATGTTCTGGTTAGCGCGTTCTTCCAGTCAATCGAACGCGCCTCCCCGCACTACGGGGACAAGGTTGCACGCTGCCTCCTTCCGTTGATGGCCGAGCGCCCCGCGCGCTGGGGAGTGCCCACGAGCCGGGCGAACGAGGGAGTCACGTTCTATCCCGCGACCCGGGTTGCCAAGTTCCTCACTGAGGATCAATCCGCCTTCTTCGCGCATTTTGGCTACGACATCGAAGCCTTGAAAAAGCGGCAGGCTGTCAATCATGTTCAGGCGCTCTCTCAAGCTGACCGCATGTGGTCCCGGGGACGCTGACGGAAAGCCTGCACCAGACTGGCGATTTCCGTCACGGTGGCGACTCGGTGGCGATTCATGCCAGAACGAGAAAAGCCCCCTTGCGGGGGCTTGCTCGTAATCCACTGATCTTACAGGGGATTTTTGGCTCCGGCGGTAGGGATCGAACCTACGACCAATTGATTAACAGACGCCTTGTCTGGATATGGTTTGACCTGGTTTGATCCGGTAAACACATGAAAAACCTAACTTTGCAACAATAATCAAGTTGTTCAAATACCACTTCGGCATGTATGATCGGGGGCGTTGTTGCGCAATTCACGCTTGAGGCATGACAGCCCCTTTCCCCGTTAGAGTCAGGCCACGCGAACGATCTCGGCGGTGCCGAGTGCGTTGAAGCGGTTCATCAGGGCAACGCGGATCTGGATTTCGGCAGTCTGG
>JBGSNN010000337.1:0-1881 GCA_041739655.1 Albidovulum sp.
GCGTTGCGGATGTGGATCGGGCAGTGACCGGGCTTGCGGCGGCGCAGGTGCTGAACGCGCGCACCCGCGCGGTTCATGCCGCCGGGCTTTTTCTGCCCGGCCGCGGCATCGTTCTCGCGCGGGAGGATGTCGGGAGGCACAACGCGCTCGACAAGCTCATCGGTGCGATGGCGCGGGACGGGGTGGACGGCAGCGGCGGTGCCATCGTCATCACTAGCCGGGTCTCGATCGAGATGGTGCAGAAATGCGCCATGGCGGGCGTGCCGGTGCTGATCGCCGTCTCCGCCCCCACTGCCCATGCCCTGCGCCTGGCCGAGGCCGCGGGCATCACCCTTGTCGCCATCGCGCGCGGCGACGGATTCGAGATATTTACACATCCCAAGCGCATCGCGCGCGGAGAACAGACCCATGTCGCCTGACAAACTCCTCTACATGGCAAAGCAGATCGCCACCTTTTTCGGCAGCCAGCCGGGCGAGGACAAGGCCGCGCGCGTCGCCCAGCACATGCGCGACTTCTGGGAACCGCGGATGCGCGAAGAGTTCCTCGCCCTGGCCGCCGACCCGTCGCGGGAGATGCCGGACCTCGTGCGCGAGGCCGCATCCCGGCTGGCGGCGGCCTGATCCGGCGGCATTGCCGGGAGCGCAAGGCGGCCATGTCGAAACTGGCCTTGCCCCAGGCGCGTGCGACGAGCATCTAGGACACGGGAGGACAAACGCCAACCCTGGAGGCGCGTCATGTCCGCTTCGATCACACAGTCCATCGGATTCTTCCGTTTCCTCGGCCACGCCCTTGTCAGCGGCCTCACCCATATCGGTTACGGCCTCGTGCGGATGGCCGAAGCCGGGCCGCGCATGGCGGCGGTGCGCGAGCTGAACGCGATGAGTGATGAGGACCTTGCGGCGAAAGGTGTGACCCGCGCCGAGATGGTCCGCCGCATCTTCGGTCCGGCCTATTACCTGTAACACCTGTGGTGACCGGGTCGGCCCGGTGCGGCGGGAATGACCGGGCGCGGCGCGCCGGGGCGATTCGGTTGGCCCATTACACCATCCTCTGGCAGCCGGGCGGCACCCGCGTTTCGTGCCCATGGCTGCTATAGGCAGGCGCTGACCCGCCGATTGGCCCAGCATTTTGAACAATTCGCCGCGCCATCGTTTGAATGACGCGCGTTTCAGGGCTATTATGCCGCGACTTCGGGGGGGGTCCCCGGGGCGAGGTTATCTGGTTCATCGCGTACCGTCCGGGGTCTGCTCCCGGTGTTGCTGCTGAGGGTGGGGTATGAACAAGGTTGCGACGTCTCTGACGCCGTCGCGCGCTGCTGGTGCCGAGGGGCCCAGTATCGACGAACTTATCAAGACCGGGTCGTTGCATCAGCGCCTCGCGGCTGCGCGTGCGGCACGCGAGAAGGTATTGGCCCAGTCCGGCGAGCGGCCAGAGCAGTTCGTCTCCGGCCCGAAGCCGTGGGAACGTCCGGAATATCTGCGCGGCGAACCGAGAAAGGCCCTGCGCCCCGAGCTGGTCCCCGATCGGCCCGCGCCGCTGCTCCCCGCGCAACCAGCGCCGTTGACCTTGCCCGCCCCCGTCGCTTCGCAGGCCGCCACCACCATCGTACCCGAGGCGCAGACAGTGGTCGCGCGCCCGCGTCCGAACCGTCAGCTTCGCCTGCTTCAGGTTGCGGGCGGAGCGATCTTCGGGATCACCATCGGCGCCGGCCTGGGCTACTGGTTCGCGAACACCACGCCGCCGGGGGCCGTCGCGCCCGTTGCCTTGACCGCCGAAGCGCCTGCGGCACTGGACCGCAACGGCGCGACAGAGCTTGCCGGGATAGCGCTGCCCGCCGCCGACACCGTTCCGGCGACGCCCGACGCGCCGCAGTTGTCGAA
>JBGSNN010000365.1:0-4924 GCA_041739655.1 Albidovulum sp.
GGCGCTGGCAGCCCAGGCGTTGCGCAGCGAGGTTGCCGCGCGCATCGCGCCGGTCCGCCACATCTCGTCAAGCCTCGTGATGCTCGGACTCATCGGCACGGTGGTCGGCTTCATCATGGCGCTGTCGGGGATCAGCACGACCATGACGCCGGATGTCAGCGCCGTTTCGGGCATGATCGCGCGGCTGATCGCCGGGATGTCGGTGGCGCTTTATACCACGCTCGAAGGCGCGGTTCTCAGCCTCTGGCTGACGGTCAACCACCAGATGCTGTCGGCCGGTGCCGCCCGGCTGGTTGGCGGGCTGGTCATGCGGGGGGAACGCGATGCTCGAATCTGACACCTCCGACGGCACCGATGACACCGTCTTTCGTGACCTCATCATGCTGACGCTGATGGGCTTCGTGACCATGGTGGTCCTGATGATCCCGCACCTCAACCCGCCTGCCGCACAAGGCGAGGCCCGCCCCGCCGGGAACGTGGTGGTCGAGGCGCGCTGGGGCGACGGCTTGCAGAGCGACATCGATCTCTGGGTGCGCGGGCCGGGCGACGAGGCGGTGGGTTATTCGCGCAAGAGCGGCCTTGTCTTCGACCTCTTGCGCGACGATCTCGGCGCGGCCCGCGACAGCACCGCGCTCAACTACGAATTTGCCTTCTCGCGCGGCGCGCCGATGGGCGAATACGCAGTCAACCTGCATCTGTTCAATCCCGCGAACGATCCCTTGCCGCTGCCGGTGCGGGTCACCGTGTCGCTGCGCGATGGCGGCAGCGGCCGGATGAACGAGATCTTCGCGCGCGAGGTGGTTCTGCACCATCGCGGCGAGGAACTGACCGCGATCCGCTTCCGTCTCGACGCGGCGGCGCGACTGGTGGCCGGCAGCCTCAGCGAACTGCCGGTCGGCCTGCGCAGCAAGAAGGCGGGCGGATGATGGCAACGCTCTTTCTTCCCTTCGCGCTGCTCGCCATGCCTGTGCTGGCGCTCGCGGCACTCGCCGGCCGGGTGCGGCGATCGGTTCCGGTGGTGATCGTGGCGCTTGCGGCGCTCGTCCTCGGCGGCGCCTATCTTGCGGGGACCGAGCTTCTTGGTCAGCCGAAACCGCTGCGCCTTGCCGCCTTCGAGCGCGGTGCCGACAGCGCCGAGGTGATCGCCTCGACCTTCATCGAGGGTGAGGCGATCTATCTCTGGCTGCGGCTGCCCGGAGCGCCCGAGCCGCGCGCCTACGTCATGCCGTGGTCGCAGTCGGCCGCCGAGGCGCTCTACCGAGCCGAGGGCGAGGCCGAGCAAACCGGCGCTCAGGTCGTCCTGCATGAGCCGTTCGGGACCGATGCCTCGGGGTCGCAGGACGGTCTCTTCGACGTGCTCGACCTGCCGCCATCGCCGCCGAAGCCCGGCGGCTGAGCGCCGGGTCAGGCGATCCGGCCCCAGAGGTCATAGTCCCCGGCCTCGTCCACCGCGACACTGACGATGTCGCCGGGGGCGAGCGTGCCAAAGCCTTCGTCGATGAAGAGATTGCCGTCGATCTCGGGCGCGTCGGCCTTGGTGCGGCAGGTGGCGCCCTCGGCGTCCACCGTGTCCACGATAACCTCGATCCGGGTCCCGACCCTGGACGCGAGCTTTGCCGCGGAGATGGCCTGCGCCTTCTGCATGAAGCGGTCCCAGCGGTCCTGCTTGACCGGCTCAGGAACCTGATCCGGCAGCGCGTTCGAACGCGCGCCCTTGACATTCTCGTACTGGAAGCAGCCGACCCGGTCGAGTTGCGCGGCGTCGAGCCAGTCGAGCAGGGTCTGGAATTCGTCCTCGGTCTCGCCCGGATAGCCGACGATGAAGGTGGAGCGCAGGGTGATCTCGGGGCAGATCGCGCGCCAGGCGGCGATTTCGTCGAGGGTCCGCGCGGCGGCGGCCGGGCGGGCCATGCGGCGCAGCGTCTCGGGGTGGGCGTGCTGGAACGGGATGTCGAGATAGGGCAGCACCAGACCGTCGGCCATCAGCGGGATCAGGTCGCGGACATGCGGGTAGGGATAGACGTAGTGCAGCCGCACCCAGGCGCCGAGGCTGCCGAGATCGCGGGCGAGGTCGGTGATATGGGCGCGGTGGCCCTTGGCTTCGGCGTGCTTCAGGTCAACCCCATAGGCCGAGGTGTCCTGGCTGATGACGAGCAGTTCCTTGACGCCCGCCTCGACCAGCCTCTCGGCCTCGCGCAGCACCGCATGGGCCGGGCGGCTGACCAGCCGACCGCGCATGTCGGGGATGATGCAGAACTTGCACTTGTGGTTGCAACCCTCTGAAATCTTGAGGTAACTGTAGTGGCGTGGGGTCAACTTCACGCCCGTCGCGGGCATCAGGTCGATGAACGGATCGGGCGCGGGCGGCACCGCCTTGTGGACGGCATCGAGCACCGCCTCGTATTGCTGCGGGCCGGTGACGGCCAGCACGGCGGGATGCGCGCCGGTGATGTAGTCAGGCTCTGCGCCGAGGCAGCCGGTGACGATGACGCGGCCGTTCTCGGCCAGCGCCTCGCCGATCGCCTCAAGACTTTCGGCCTTGGCGCTGTCGAGAAAGCCGCAGGTATTGACGATGACGGCCTCGGCGCCGCGGTAGTCGGCGCTGATCTGATAGCCCTCGGCCCTGAGGCGCGTCAGGATCCGCTCACTGTCCACCAGCGCCTTCGGGCAGCCGAGCGAGACCATGCCGATGGTGGGCTGGCCGTCGCGACGGCTCTCGTCGAAGACGGGCCGGGGGGCGAGGTCGGGGCGGAGGTTGGGCGGGTTCTGCGGCATGACGGGCGCCTATAGCGCAATGTCGCGGCGACGGGAAGGGCCGGGCTACGGCCTGAGCCGCCAGCCGGTGCGGAAGATCGCCCAGACCGCCACGATCCCGGCGAGAAGGAAAATCGCCACGGCCAGCAACGATACCGCCACCGGAACGTCGGCGAGGCCGAAGAATGACCAGCGGAAGCCCGAGATGAGGTAGAGGACCGGATTGAGTTGCGCCACGCCTTGCCAGAAGGGCGGCAGCATCGAGGCCGAATAGAACGCCCCCCCGAGGAACACCAGCGGCGTGATGACCATCAGCGGTATGAACTGCAACTGCTGCCAGTCCTTCGCCCATACGCCCATGAGAAAGCCGAAGAGCGAGAAGCTGACCGCCGTCAGGATCAGGAAGCCGAGCGCCCAGACCGGATGCGCCAGCGGCAGATCGACGAAGAAGAGCGCGGTGAGGTAGATCACCACCGCGATGATAACCGATTTCAGCGCCGCCGCGCCGACAAAGCCCATCACCACCTCGATGAAGGACACCGGCGCCGACAGGATCTCGTACATGGTGCCGACGAATTTCGGAAAGAAGATGCCGAACGAGGCGTTGGAGATCGACTGCTGCAACACCGTCAGCATGATGAGGCCGGGCACGATGAAGGCGCCGTAGGACACGCCCTCGACCGCCTCGATGCGGCCGCCGATGGCGGCCCCGAAGACGACGAAGTAGAGCACGGTGGAGACCACCGGCGAGGCCAGCGATTCCCAGGGTGTGCGGTAGAAGCGCGCCATCTCGTGATTGAAGATCGTCTGCACGGCACGCCAGTTCATGCGCGATCCTCCACCAGTCGCAGGAACACCTCTTCGAGCGAGGATTGTTCGGTCTCAAGATCGCGGACGCCGATCCCCGCCGCGGCGAACCCGGCCAGAAGCCGCGCGATGCCACTGCGGTCGGCGCGGGTGTCATAGTCGTAGCTGACTTTGGTCCCGTCCGCCGACAGCGCAAGGCCCTGGCCTGCCAGCGCCGCGGGCAGCGCCGTCAGCGGCTCTGACAGTTCGACCGTCAGCCGCTTGCGGCCGAATTCGTGCATCAGCTTCGCGGTGTCCTGCACCAGCAGAAGCCGGCCCTTGTCGATGATGCCGATGCGGTCGGCCATCTCCTCGGCCTCTTCGAGGTAATGGGTGGTCAGGATGATGGTGACACCCGCGCCGCGCAGCTCGCGCACCAGCGCCCACATCTCGCGCCGCAGGTTCACATCGACACCCGCCGTGGGTTCGTCGAGAAATAGGATGCGCGGCCCGTGCGCCAGCGCCTTGCCGATCAGGACCCGCCGCTTCATGCCGCCGGACAGCTCGTTCAGCTTTGCGTCGCGCTTGTCCCAGAGCGTGAGCGATGTCAGCACCCGCTCGAGATGCGCGTCGTCGGGCGCCTTGCCGAAAAGCCCGCGCGAGAAGCGCAGGGTGTTCATCACCGTCTCGAACGGCTCGACCGCGATCTCCTGCGGCACGAGGCCGATCATCGCCCGGGCCTTGCGGTAGTCGCGCACAAGGTCTTGGCCATCGACCAGAACCTGGCCGCCCGACGGCGTGACGAGGCCACAGAGGATCGAGATGAAGGTGGTCTTGCCGGCGCCGTTCGGGCCGAGAAGGGCGAGGATCTCGCCCTCGCGGATGTCGAGCGTCACGCCGGAGAGCGCAGGGGTCCCGCTGGCGTAGGTCTTGCTCAGGTCGCGGACCTCGATGATCGCAGGCATGATCTGGGGTGTTCCTGTTCTTCTGGCGGCGGGGACGTGTCAGGCGGCGGCCCTGCTTGGGCCAGCGTTCCGCGCCGGTAGCCCCCGCAGGGCGCGGGCCGTCGCGGCGCCGATGCAAGATAGGGCGAATGCCGCGCGCGACAAGGGGTAAATGCGCCTGCGGTTGCCGACCCGCGACCCGGTGTCAGTCGGCCTCCTCGACGGGGACGAAATCGACCGCTGGCGCCTTGGCCGCGTCCGTCCAGGCCGTCAGCACATCCGCGCCCAGTCGCCTGAGCGCCTTGTCGATCTGCGGGTCGGCGTCGAGCGTGTCCTGGTCGAGAAAGGTCCTGAGCCGCCGCGGCCGCCTTTGCAGCACCGACCGCGCCATGATCGGCGGCAGCAGTCCGGCCTCGGCCAGCGCCACCGCCCAGGCCAGC
>JBGSNN010000394.1:0-6139 GCA_041739655.1 Albidovulum sp.
GCCGCGTTGGCGCACGGGCTGCCGCAACCCTTCATCCTCCTGACCACGCTCAACGCCGCGACCCAGCGTCTGCCCGCGCGCGCAGTGCTGCGCCAGGCCGCCTTCAGCGCCCGTGTTGGCCACCGGGTCAATGAGGCGTCGTTGCGCGCCTTCCTCGTCCGCATGGGGTTTTCGCAATCGCCGACCGTCACCGAACCGGGCGACTACGCGGTGCGCGGCGGTATCATCGACATCTTTCCGCCGGGGCAGGGCGGGCCGGTCCGGCTCGACCTCTTCGGCGATGTCCTTGACGGCGCCCGCCGCTTTGACCCGGCGACCCAGCGCACGACCGCGAAGCTCGACGCGGTGGAACTGGCGCCGGTCTCCGAAGTGATCCTCGACGAGGCCGCGATCACCCGGTTCCGCCAGACCTACCGGATCGAATTCGGCGCCGCCGGGACCGACGATCCGCTTTATGAGGCCGTCAGCGCCGGGCGCAAACACGCCGGGATGGAGCACTGGCTGCCGTTCTTCCATGACCGGCTTGAGACGCTCTTCGACTTCCTTCCCGGTGCCGCGGTCATGCTCGACGATCAGTTGACTGCAGCTCGGCTCGCGCGCTGGGCGGGGATCGAGGACCAGTATGACGCCCGTCTTGAGGCGATGAAGCGCAAGGACCGGCTGGATTCGGTCTACAAGCCGTCCGCTCCGGGGTTGCTCTATCTCGACGATGCCGGCTGGGAGGCGGCGATCGCGGGTCATCGCGTCGTCCAGCTCGTCGCATTGCCGCAGGCGACCGGGCCGGGCGTGCTGGATGCCGGCGGGCGCATCGGGCGCAACTTTGCGCCCGAGCGTCAGTTGGAAAACGTCAATCTCTTTAGTGCGTTGGCGGATCACCTTCAGGCCCGACAGGCGGCCGGACAGGTGATCGTCGCCTCCTATTCCGACGGCGCGCGGGAGCGGCTGAAGGGGCTTCTGGAGGATGAGGATGTCGTCGGCGCGACGCTGATCCGCGACATCCGCGAGGTGCCCGAGGGCAAGGGTGGTCTTTTCCTTACCGTCTGGGCGCTGGAGCACGGCTTTACCGGGCATGATCTCACCGTCGTCTCGGAACAGGACGTGCTTGGTGAGCGGCTGATACGCGGCGTCAGAAAACGCAGGAAAGCCGAGAACTTCCTGACCGAGGCTCAGTCGCTTTCTCCGGGCGATCTGGTGGTCCATGTCGATCATGGCGTCGGGCGCTACACCGGTCTTGAGACGATCACCGCGCTCGGTGCGCCGCATGACTGCGTGGCGCTGGAATATGCCGGCGGCGACCGGCTTTACCTGCCGGTCGAGAACATCGAACTCCTCAGCCGCTACGGCCATGAGGAGGGGCTTCTCGACAAGCTCGGCGGCGGCGCCTGGCAGGCCAAGAAAGCGCGTCTCAAGGACCGCATCCGCCAGATCGCCGAGCGGCTGATCCGCGTCGCCGCCGAACGTCATCTACGCAAGGCGCCGATCTTGGACGCGCCGCACCACGAATATGACGCCTTCGCCGCGCGCTTTCCCTATCAGGAGACGGACGACCAGCTTTCCGCCATCGAGGAGGTCGGCACCGATCTGACCGCGGGGCGCCCGATGGACCGGCTGATCGTCGGCGACGTCGGCTTTGGCAAGACCGAGGTTGCGATGCGCGCCGCCTTCATCGCCGCCATGTCGGGGGTTCAGGTCGCGGTCATCGCGCCGACGACGCTTCTCGCGCGGCAGCATTTCCGCACCTTTTCGGAACGCTTCCGGGGCACGGCCATCACCGTGCGCCCGCTGTCGCGCTTTGTCTCGGCCCGCGACGCGCAGGCCACGCGCGACGGCCTTGCCGACGGCACCGTGGATATCGTCATCGGCACCCATGCGGTTTTGGCAAAGTCCGTCCGGTTTCGCAACCTCGGCCTGCTTGTCATTGACGAAGAACAGCATTTCGGCGTTCAGCACAAGGAACGCCTGAAGGAGATGCGGTCGGAGATTCACGTCCTGACCCTGACCGCCACACCGATCCCGCGGACGCTGCAACTGTCGCTGACCGGGGTCCGCGACCTTTCGATCATCGGCACGCCGCCGGTCGATCGCCTTGCGATCCGCACCTATGTCAGCGAATTCGACAGCGTGACCCTGCGCGAGGCGCTGTTGCGCGAACGCTACCGTGGCGGGCAGAGCTTCTACGTCGTTCCGCGCATCAAGGACCTGCCCGAGGTCGAGGATTTCCTGAAATCGCATGTGCCGGAGGTGAGCTATATCGTCGCCCACGGCCAACTGGCGGCGGGCGATCTCGACGACCGCATGAACGCCTTCTACGACGGCAAGTATGACGTGCTGCTGGCGACGTCGATTGTTGAAAGCGGCCTCGATATTCCTGCCGCGAACACCATGATTGTTCACCGCGCGGATATGTTCGGGCTGAGCCAGCTCTACCAGATTCGGGGTCGCGTCGGCCGTTCCAAGCTGCGCGCCTATTGCTACCTGACCACCAAGCCGCGCGCGCCACTGACGCCGAACGCGCAGAAGCGGCTTCGGCTGCTCGGCAGTCTCGACAGCCTCGGCGCCGGCTTTTCCCTTGCCTCACAAGACCTTGACCTGCGCGGCGCCGGCAACATCCTGGGCGAGGAACAATCCGGCCATATCAGCGAAGTCGGCTACGAGCTCTATCAGGCGATGCTGGAAGAGACGATTTCCCGGATCAGGTCGGGCGACCTCGAAAGCCCGGGCGACAGCGATGGCCAATGGTCGCCGCAGATCAATCTCGGCGTGCCGGTGATGATCCCCGAAAGCTACATTTCCGACCTCGACGTGCGGCTCGGCCTCTACCGACGGCTGTCGTCGCTCACCACCAAGGTCGAGCTTGAGGGCTTTGCCGCCGAACTGATCGACCGCTTCGGCCCGGTCCCGAAAGAGGTGAACACGCTCTTGCTGGTGATGCGCATCAAGACCATGTGCCGCCGCGCTCAGATCGCCCGGCTCGATGCCGGACCGAAGGGGGCCACGATCCAGTTCTACAGGGATAAATTCCCCAATCCCAAGGGCCTGGTGGATTTTCTTCAGGAAGAGAAGGGGCTCGCCCGGATCAAGGACAACAAGATCATCGTACGCCGCGACTGGAGCCGCGACACCGACAGGATCAAGGGCGCCTTCGCCATCGCGCGCGACCTTGCCGAGAAGGTGAAAGCCGTCGTGCCGCAGCAGGTGGGCTGAGGCTCAATAGCGCTCCGAGTAGCGCATCAGCGCGAAGGCGGCGGTCGAACAGATCACTGCCCCGATGATCGCGGGCACGGCCGTACCGTCGAAGGCGAGGCCCACCGGCCCGGCGATCAGGGCGGCGGCGACAGTCGAGACGGCGGTGATGACCGAGGTCGCCATCCCTGCGATATGCCCCAGTTGCTGCACCGCAAGCGCGTTGAGATTGCCGTAGGTCAGGCCCGAGATGAAAAAGACGCCTGTCCCCCAGAGGTAGAAGGTCACGAACGCGGCGGTGCCGGTGACAAGCCCGGCGCCGATCAGCAGAAGTGCGATCAGCGACAGCACCGCCGCCCCGCCATAGGCATGGGTCGCCAGCCGCCGCATCCCGAGCCGCATCACATAGCGCCCGTTGATGAACGAGGCGCTGGCCGAGATCACCGCGATTCCGGCGAACCAGAGCGGGAAACTCTCGGCCCGGCCATAGGTCGCGCCGAAGATCGGCTGGATCGAGGAGAGCAGCGCGAACATCTGGCCGTAGCCCAGACACATGACCAGCATGTAGAGCCGGACCGGGGCGCTTCCCACGACCTCGCGGAACGCGCTCCGGAGGTTCGCGACCGTCAGCGCGCGGCGCGACTCGGGGGCGAGGGTCTCGTCCTGGCGGATCATCACCCAGGCCAGGGCCACCACAGCGAAGAGCACATAGGCGAGAAAGATCGAGCGCCAGCCAAAGCCCGCGATGATCCCGGCGCCGAGCAGCGGGGCGAACGCCGGCACCACCATGAAGACCATCATCACGAAGGACATGATCCGCGCCATCTCGCGTCCGGCATAGAGGTCGCGGACCAGCGCCATGCTCGCGACCCGCGGCGCCGAGGCGCCGAGGCCCTGCAGGACCCGCGCGATGAGCAAAAGTTCGAGGGATCGGGCGCTGTAGGCCATCAGGGACCCCGCGACATAGAGCGCGAAGCCCGCGGCGATGGTCCGCTTGCGCCCGACCGCATCCGAAATCGGCCCGACGAAGAGCGTGCCGACCCCAAGCCCGAGGATGAACGCCGCCAGCACCAGTTGCGCCCGGTTGACCGCATCCGGCGACAGTTCTGCCGCGATCTCCGGGAAGGCCGGCAGCATCGCGTCGATGGAAAAGGCGATGGTCGCGAAGAGAAGCGCGAGCATGGCCGTGAATTCGGCGACAGGTAGCCGCCGCACCGGCGCTGCGCTAACGTCATTCATCATCAAGGTCTTTTATGTTTTCAATGAGTTCGTCGATGATCTTCAGCCAGGCATCGGTGGACTGCGCACCCTGGACCGCGTGGCGGTTCGCGATGATGAAGGTCGGCACTCCGCTCACGCCGTGGGCTCGGGCATGGCGGTCACGGTCGCGGATCATGTCGCGGTCGGCCTCGCCCTGCAAAAGCCGCTCGATCATTGCCCGGTCGAGCCCGACCGCACCAGCAATATCGGCGAGCACGTTGCTATCCCCGATATCCCGCCCCTCGCTCCAGTAGGCGCGAAAGAGCGCCGAGACCATCGGCGTCTGCCGTCCCTCGAGCCCGGCCCAGTGGATGAGCCGATGCGCATCGAGCGAGTTCGGGACCGTCCCGATCAGATCATGGTTGAGCGCCACCCCGGCCGCCTCGGCGTGCTGGACCAGCGGCAGATAGGCCCGCAACGCGCCGTCCTTGCCGCCGAACTTCGCCTCAAGATAGGCGCGCCGGTCCATCCCGCCGCGGGGCATGTCGGGGTTGAGCTGGAAGGGATGCCATTCGATCGCGAAGGGATGACCGGCGCGCGCCTCAAGGGCACGGTCGAGGTAGGATTTGCCGACATAGCACCAGGGGCAGACAACGTCCGAGATAATATCAAGCCGGATCAAAGATTTTCCTTCCAGTCTTCGCGTATCGCACGACGATTGATCTTGCCATTTGCGGTTGTCGGCAGCGTGTCGCGATGGAGATACATGCGGGGCCGCTTGTAGGGTGCGAGGCAGGTCGCGGCATGGGCCTGAAGGGCGGCCTCATCGGCCGTGCCGGTATAGGCGAGGGCGATCACGGTGACATCGGCCTTCACCGGCAGCTCGACCGCGGCACTTGCGGTCACGCCGGGATGGGCGTTCATCGCGGCCTCGATCTCGGCCGGTGAGACGCGGAACCCGCCGGCATTCAGCATGTCGTCGCTGCGCCCGAGGCTGCGGATCGCACCATCGTCATCCATCGTCACAATGTCGCCGGTCTGGAACCAGTCTCCGTCCGGCGCCTCGATTGTCTCGCGATTGAGGTAGCCGAGGAACAGGCCCGGATCGTCGCGCCGCACCGAGAGGACGCCGGGCGTGCCGCGCGCAACCGGGGAACCATCGGTGCCGAGGACGGCGATATGGCGGCCGGGCTGGGCATAGCCGGTCGCCCCGTCGGGCGCCGGCCGCGCCGGCGAGGAGGAGAGGAAGGTCGAGCATTCGGACATGCCCATCGCCTCATGCAGGTCGGTGTCGGTCGCCGCGCGCCAGGCGGCGCGAAGCGCGGGGGGCAGTTTCTCGCCCGCCGAAAGACCATGGCGCAGATGGCGCGAGGCAAGATCCGGGCGGTCGCTGAGGATCTTGCGGTAAACCCCTGGAACCGCAGCAAAAACGCTGACATCGTGACGATCGAGCAAAAGCGGGATCTGGGCGATCTCGGTGCCCTCGGCCAGAACCATGGCGCTGGCGCCGACCGCCCACGGATCGAGAAGCCCGGTGCCGAGCGTATAGGTCCAGTTCAGCGCCCCGGCATGAAGCAGCCGGTCGTCGGGGCCAAGACCCTCCCAGCCCGCGTGCATCATCCGCCGCGCCCAGACCGCGCGGTGGGCATTATAAAAGTTTGACACATGCCGAAGTGGAAGGAAATAATTTTCGGTTTTGGATAGAAATTCCATTGTCTTTGGGAACAGTCGGCGGACTGACGCAGTTGCATCCTTT
>JBGSNN010000396.1:0-2243 GCA_041739655.1 Albidovulum sp.
TTTGCGCACCGATCCCGCGGCGGTGCGGATCGCGTCCTGCAGCGCCCCGGCATCGCGGATCAGATGGTCCGAGGGCATCACCGCCAGCACCCTGTCCGGATCCTCGGCCGCGGCGATCGCGGCGGCGAGGAGGACCGCCGCCATCGTGTCGCGGCGCTCGGGCTCGATCACCACGCGGGCATCCGGGGCCACCGCCTCGACCTGATCGCGGATCGTGAAGCGCACCGCATGGGCGCCAATCACCATCGGCGCGGCAAAATCCGCGCCTTTCACCCGGCGCAGCGTCATCTGCAACAGCGTCTCGTCGCCGATGATCGGCAAAAGCTGCTTGGCCATCCCCTCGCGCGACACCGGCCAGAGCCGCGTGCCGGTCCCGCCACAGAGAATCACCGGGAGGATCTTGTCAGTCATGTTGGTCCTTGCCTTTCGCCTGTTGCGGGGCACTCACTTGCCGCACACCGGAACCGTCGTCAGATAACCCGGCGCAAGATGTTCGGCATATGGCGCAATCGTATTGTAGCTTTCGTTCAGCAGATTGTTGAATTCGCTCACGATCTCGCCTCCGGGTGTGACCTCGACCACCCAACCCTGCATGGTCGAGGTGATCATCCAGTTGCCATTGGCCAGCCGCTGATGCTTGCCCATGATGAAGCTGTCGAGCCTGAGGCCGGTGCCGCCAAACATGTCGCGTGTCAGGCCGGTCTTCGGATCGGCCTGAAGGATGGCCGAGCGGAAGCGATCGGTGTTGTTGGAAAAGACCGTGATCGTGCCGTCCGGCTGGAAATCGGCATCGTGCTGATGCCACCAGGGCCCGTAGGCGGTCCATTTGATCCGGCCGGTTCCGCGGTCGATCACCGCAAGCTGATTGATGTCGCGATTGCTGACAAGAAGATCGCCGGCCCGGAACGCAGGGAAGGCTGCCGCCATCTCCGGCAGCAGTTCCTCAAGGTCGTTCGGGTGGAAGATGTCGGCGCGGTCGCCGTAGTTTGTGGTCCGGTCGAACTTGAACTCTTCCGGCACAACCATCGCCAGCCGGTTTTCCGGCGATGTCGCGATCACGTCGTCGATGAGGTCGATGGATTCGACGATTTCGCCGGTCTCGGGATCGAACCGGATCATGCGCTGATCCTCACCGCCGTTCCAGAGCGCCGATTGCCAGGTCCAGTAGCCGTCCACGCCCTTCTCGATCGAATGGTGATAGATCTGATCGGTCTTGGCCCAGATCGGATCGCCGCAGGCGTCGAGCCGCGCCATGCCCGGCGCGTCGTCCCAGACGACGAGGACCGAGCCATCGGGCAGCATCGTCGTGATATGGGCGAATTCCTCGGGCGAGCCGCCCGGCCTGATCTTGGAATAGTCGATCGGCCGGCTTTGCAAAAGCGTACCCGCCGCGTCGTAGAGATCAAGGATGTAGCTCCGCGTAGGGCCGTCATAGCGATTGATGACCCAGTAGCCCGGCGCAGCCTTGGCCGGGTCATGAACGGTAAAGACCGCGTCCGCCTGTTCCGGGCGGCGGCGCACATAGCTGTCCTGCGGCAAGCCCCAGACCCCGGTCGCGCGCCATGACCGGATGGCGGTGCGGGTCTCGTCCATGATCTGCCAGGGCTGCCAGACCTTGTAGGTCGTCCACATGCCGGTGCCGAATGCGGTCAGAACGAGGATGAAGATGAAGGCAATCAAGGAAATGCTTCTGGCGATCATAAGTCGATTATCCTGAATACCGGCCGTGCCGACGGTGCGTTTGACCAACCATACCGCGCGGCGCTGCGGCATGCGACCTCGGCGCCGTAACAAAGTTGGATTTTGGCCAACACCGAAACAATCCTGCAATAGGCGGCGTTCTCGCCGCGAAAAAAGCCACAATTCCCGCCGCCGCCAGCCACGTGGGTCCGCTAATCGTCGCAGGGAAACTTCTGCCGTCCACTTTTCCCGCCCGCTCTGGCAAAGTCGCGTCTAAGCGGGTGTGAATCACCTCGCTCCAGTCTATAACTCGCATCAGGGCGTGGCAGGATCATGGCCGCTAACGCTCTGAAAGCATGAGGAATGAATGGCACCCAAATTCGGGACAAGCGGCCTGCGCGGCCTGGTGACGGACCTCACGGACGGGCTCTGCGCGGGCTATGCGCGGGCGTTCCTCGCGGCGGTGCCGCATCAGGGGCTGTTGCTGATCGCGCGCGATCTGCGGCCGTCCTCGGCGCGAATCTCGCAAAGCGTGGCCGATGCGGCGGGCGAGATGGGTCTGC
>JBGSNN010000404.1:0-23212 GCA_041739655.1 Albidovulum sp.
CCCGCGCTTGCGCAGCGCTGCCGTGTAGCTGGACCAATTCGTGGTGCGGTAGCGGGCGGGTGATGGCTTGCTCATGCAGCCTGTCTAACCGCGTGGATTCACGATGTGAATCCTCGACAGTCAGAGTTCTGCAACAACGCCTCGTGAGTAGCTCCAGCAGGTCATTGAGGCCACTCTGCTGAAGTGTATACGGCTCGGCCCTAACCTGCATCTCACCGATGTAAGCGGGAGTCTTAGTACAGATGTCCCGGATGGCACGCGGTGACCCAAAAAGGAGCTTTGCAGGCGATACGCTATACTGCACGGATTCAATGGAGATGAGATGCTCGACGCCACATCGATGACCAAAATGCCCGACGCGGACCTCGTTCGCCCATCGCAATCCTTGATCGTTATCATCGGGGAAGGACCAGAGGATGCGGACCACGCGCTCATCACCGTCCTCGTAAACCAATGAAAAAAGCGAATGCCCGTCCGGAACACCATCGTGCGGGCCTACGACTTCGGGATCGAAGTCGAACCCGTCAAGCTGCAGTCGGTTTCGGTAGTGCCCGACAATCCAGTCTCTATAGGCCGACAAGACGGTCACGATCCCATCGTCTGCTGCGACATCGAAACGGCAAGAGTAGACAAGACGTGCCATGAAGTACCCCTACCGAGCAGAACGCCCGCTGCTCCTAGGCGACATATTGCTGACAAGATGCGGCGCGGGCAAGCGTCATGAAGCCAGAACACTTGACGAACATCTGCCCCACTCCATGTCGCATGGGTGTTGCACGGAGGAAGCGGGACTGGGCGTAAGGGTTTGGAATCTTTTGGGAATATGTTGTGGCGTGTTGCAATGCAAAAAGCGCCCCGTGGGGCGCTCCGCTTCGGCCTAAGCCATTGATATCTTGTATGTAAATTTGGTTGCGGGGGCAGGATTTGAACCTGCGGCCTTCAGGTTATGAGGCGGACCAAAAGGAGAACACCGGACCCTTAGATTTCAACCACTTACGTGTCAACCCATTGATCTCGCTTGATTACCTCGCCGCTCTCAACCGCAACCGACGGAAGCGGCTGTAGTGTAAACCGTGGACGAGGTAGGTCGGCAGGTTGACCTATTGTTGACCCGGATTTCCGTTTCTGACAACTGCTATACTTTCTCCTGACCGACGAACACGGTGCTGACCCTATCCAGCACGCCCGTTGACTGCCCTTCTGAAGCGGCCCGGCAGAAGTCGAGCAGCGTTTCGGCTCGGCTGCGGATTTCACCCAACTTGCTTTGTGCTTGGGCGTAAAACAACTCCTCGATTGACGAGATGCCCAGGTAGTCAGGGATGGATTTGTCTTTGGCACTCTTGTCACTGATGGCCTGCTTGGCTTCGATCCAGGACGGATCGAGTTCCTGGGCCCAAGCTTCAGCAAGCTTCTCGAGGGCAGGAAGGGTGAGGTCGCCGAAGATCGATCGCCCGCCATCGTCCACCACTTGGCCGGACAGAAACCGGGCAAGGGATGCAAGGATCGAAACCGTCCTGGCTGGCCGGATATCCCAATGGGTCAGATTGGGAAGGGTCTCGGCGAGGTTCGCCAGAAGGCCGGAGACCTGATCGAGCCGCGGCGAATGCAAGTGCAACCCGCGGCGCTTCGTCTCTCGGAACGCAGCGACCAGATAACGCCCAGCCTCGGCCTGATCTCCACTGATCTCAGTCTGATCAGCAATCTCCCTGAGAAGAAGAAGGCGAGGCGCCTGGACGTGAGGATTGCGCAGGTCGCCGGTACGGCCTCCTAGCATCAAGATTGTCGCCGGGCTCTGAGAGGCCAGCAGACACAGCTCCGCGCCCCACAGCCCCTTTGGCTTGGCTTCGCGGACGCGCCGCATGACGTCGTCAGAAACCTCCCTCTTAAGCGCTTCCACCTGATCAAAGTAATTGTTCGGGCGAAGTATCCGCGGCTTCTTGATTTGGTTGAGAACGAGGTCGGTCAGGTCCCCAGC
Source organism: Albidovulum sp. (assembly GCA_041739655.1). Lineage (GTDB taxonomy): Bacteria > Pseudomonadota > Alphaproteobacteria > Rhodobacterales > Rhodobacteraceae > Albidovulum. The sequence goes on from JBGSNN010000404.1 coordinate 1,976, forward strand.
CGCGAATTCCTTGATCTCCTCCGACAGCTCATCTGCTCCGACCCCAGACAGGAGAGCAATGTTTTCCACACGGCCCCTCGCCTTCTTGTCGGACGACAGAACAAGCCCGGGCAGGTCGAAGGTGAAATAGTGAATCGTCGAATGAGGACTGTCGATCCGGTCGATCCGCCCGAGCCCCTGGATAAGGCTCTTGATGTCCGATGTGACACCAAGAATGCCCAGCGCCGAGGCGGTTTGGAGATTGATGCCTTCCGCCATTTGGAAGGTCAGGAACATCGCCCGAGTGGCCATGGGATCGCGATGCCTGCCGTTAAGCCCAAAGTACTCCTGCGCTTCCGCTCCGGATCGAAGGTGGTGCAGTTTCTTGCCTGTCTTGATCTTGGCTCCCGGGGCTACGACGAACACCTCCGGCCCGCGCCCCCGATGCCCGCCAAGGAGGTTCGCATATACCTCAAGGACGCCAACTCGCTCTGCAAGGAAGATGGCCTGTCCGTGCTTACTAAGGATCTCGCGCATTTGTTCTGCACGCACGATGTCGATCGCATCGAGGCATTGATTGTTCAACAGTCGGCCGAGGCGGTCGCAGATCGGGATATCGCTCTTATCTTCACTATCGCCAATCTCGTCCGTCAGTTCGCCGGGCGGCACGGCCAGTGGGCGGCGGCTATGTCTTTCGGCCTGCCGAAGGCTTTCCCCCAAAGATCGGCGCCCACGTTGATCTGCGTCCGTATCCCGTTCGCGATCCCACTCGATCCTGGCGAAAGTGATCGACGAGCGAAGCAGCGCCAAGAAGTTGCGGATGTGAATGCGCGATTTGTCATGGAACTTGATTTCGGTTTGCGCCGCACGCTGCGGGTCTGCCGAGACGAGGGTAACCCCAGACGTGATCGCCTCTGCCAGCTGCTTGATCCGAGCGATGATCTTTTGCTGTTCGTCCGTCAGCTCGGTGTCGCGTCGCTCGCTTTTGATTGTCGGATACTTGAACAACCCTTCACGTCGCTGTCGGCTTTCCCCGATGCAGGCCCGCTGCCGCCGAACGACATAGGGCGCCAAAGCGTCGGCCAGTTCGGCTTGTAGCCCTCTGAGCTGAAGGCCCCTTTCCTCGACCGTCCGCTCAAGCCGCTCGATCTTTTCCTGAAGAACGTTCTCCGTCTCGAACAGGTCGGGCTGCCGTTGCTGATCCTCAATCTTCCGCTTTTGGGCTTCGAGGTCAGCAACCAGAGCGCCCCGCTCCCGCACCCGGCCGAAATGTTTGTTGATCTGTTCGGTGATCACCGGAGGAACATAGATCGACGCCCGCTTTTCATGGAATGCTAGTAGGCCGTCGAGACCTTGGTTCCCCATCAGCGTTGCCGAAAGACAGGCCGTCCAGATCGCCGGTGTCCGCTCAAAGACCAGAGATCGGTTCGAGGGCGCAAGGAACCGGGAGCTCAATCGGTGGCTTTCGTCGACGATCATGCCCGCCGCAGATCGAACAGCCCGATTGATGATTTCGAGCTCTTCGTGCTCTTCCGATGCCTTGGTCTTTGAAAGATGGCTGTGCTTCACCGGCGTGAAGTTGACAGGTGCGTTGTTCTTCCAGTTGCTGAACACGCTGGCCGGGATCAGCGCCAGTGAACCAAGGCGGCGTTGGTCCGCTCGCTCGCCCCAGGAAAAGACAGTCTGATCGTGGGCCACCGGCAGCAAGGCCGCGAGGTGCTTTCCGATATCGGTCTTGCCTGCCCCGGTAGGGGCTTCAACAAAGGCGAAGCCTTGCTCGTGGATGGTTCCCGCAGCCTCGTAAACAAGGTCCGCCTGAAACGGCTGTGGCGGGCGCCCGGCGCTTGTGTCTCCCGCGGCGATCCACGGCGTAAAGCTGGTTGCTTCGATCACCGTGCGGGCCACCGCCTCCTCTGGCGAGACGAGCCGAACGAGCGACCGCAGGATCGCAAGGGCCTCTTCCGTCCAATCCCGGCCCATCGCCCAGTAGCGTTCGGCTGCCTCGCGCCGTGCTGCGGCAAGGTTCGGTGAAGCGGCCGCATCATCAACAAACTCGAGATTCCAGCGCAGACCACCATTAGAAAAGTTCGCGGAACCGGAAAGCGCGTGTCCATCCCCGATCACAAGCTTTGCATGCAACATAGGCGGTCGTCGGCCGACTACGCTCTGCGCCACATCTGGGTCAAAGACGCGCAGCGAGATCGTGCCGCGTTCGATGGCCTCAATCGCCAAAACAGCACGAAGATCGGCCAGGTCCCCAACCGAAAGGCCCTGCGCGCCAAGAAAGAAGGCCCGTGCCTCCTCGGCAACAGGACGGCCGCGGGCGCCAACCTGCCGACTGGAATCCGTGTTCGTGCCGAACACCATACGGATGCTGCCCGCGGGCCGATCCCCGATCCCACCAACCGTATCAATGAGGTAAGCAAGGGATGACAGGAAATCCTGATAGCCAGTGACGATCAGGCAGTCGCTCGCACGCATGACCTTAGTGACAAGGCTATGGACAGGGCGCTGATTGTTATCCGCCCAATCAGATTGGGCTAGGGCCTCCGGCGGCGCGGAAGAAACGGGCTGGGAAGCTCTTGGAAAGAACCTCGACAGCAGCCCCCTCCGCTCCGCTTCCTCCAGCATTCAAGACGCACCGTAGCTGAGTTCGATTAGCGGCTTCGCCTTGTCCAGATCCTCGGCCTTCGACAGCGTGATCTCAAGGTCACCGGTGCCGAAGTGGCCAAGGTTGGAGACGTCGCGGGTAAAGCCCGGCTCAAGCTGAACCGTCGACGGGTCAACTTTCACGAACATCAGAATCTTGGAGGTCGTTGGGCGAAACTCGACGCAGGCGAAGTTCTTGATCCGCTTGAACGCGATGTAGAAGCGCAGCGTCGTCTCCTGCACATCGTCGCCAAGTGCCATCATGTAGGCGCGCAAGGCTTCAAAACGGTCCAACATCCCGGGATCAAGTTCCTGCAGGACGGTGCCGATCGTCTTGTACTTGTTGCCGCCCCCTGCCCCGCCATCCGTCACACTGCCTTTAGTGTCGATAAACACGCCCTTGGTCGAGGTCGCCGCGACAAGGTCGAGCATCAGAAGCTCGGGCCCGAAGCGTCGGTAGCGGATCAGTTCAATGTTCCGCTGCATCTGCTTCACAGCATGGTCGTCATACCGGTTGAAGTCACCTGCGATGCAGATCAGCCGCGGCGCTGACCAGTCGACGCCGTCGGCGGCGACCTTCCCAAGCTTTTCCATCACCAGCCACTGGAAATCCTTGCGGTGATCCATCAGCCAATCGAGGTAGAAGAGCCCCTGATTGATGACGTTCTCGTTGCTGGCCCGCTTGTACTCGAGGATCACCGGGCAGCCGTTCTCGTCCAACCCCAGCGTGTCGATCCGGCCGCCATGGGTGGTCGTATACTCCGTGGCCAAGAAGCGGACGCCCAGCAGTGCCTCGAGGTTTTTCTCGAACAGTACCTGAACCGATTTTTCGACCGTGTCGGTCGTTCCTGCCAGTTCAGTAACGGAGCCAGAGGCTATCCGGAATAACTTGATGTCACTCATTTTTTCCCCAACCAATCTGCATAAGAAACGACACCTGCATCTACATTACGCCAAACTGCCCATTACTCGGTCGGAGCCTTTAACTTGTAGAACTCCTCCATCGCGCCAATAAGGTCATCTTCGAGACCGGATGTGTCTGTGAACCGCAATTGCTGCCAGGCCCTCAAGTTGAAGCCGATCGCGCTGTCCCCCGCCAACTTGGCCTTGTCGGCAATCAGGATGAAGTTGTCTTGCGCTCCGCCCCGCCCTTTGTTCAGCCCCATCATGTAGCCGACTTCGTGGTAGACGTTCTTGTTGCCTTGGGTGAGGTCAGCGATCAACAAACCTGAACCGTCTATCACATTCAGGATTTCATCGTTGATCGTGTAGGAGTGCCCCTTATTGACTTGGTCGATGCGGATAGGCTTCAGGGCGAGACCCAACTGCTTGAGCTTGTGCTTCTCATTCAGTCTCGCAATCGCCTTTTCGATTGCCTTGAAGACTGGATCAGTCGCAGGGCTGAACTCCATCGACACAAAGACCTCTCGGCTTCGGGCCTTCAGGATACTTTCGAATACCTCGACAAGGCTCGCGGCATCCACCGCTTGGGTCTGCCCCAGATGATAGTGGTAGCCCAGACCGCGCGTCGTGCCTGATGGAGTGAGGCGGTCGATGCGGTTGCTTGTCACCCAGCGGGCGAAGGCGGGAAGTTGGGCACCACCGTTCTTGTAGGCAAAATGGACGGCGGCAGTCAGCACGCCATGGCAACCGGCCTCGCGCAATTGCTTGTGGTGGTCCCCCTCATACATCGTGTTGGTTCGCTTCAATGCCTCGCGTACAGGGCCGATCAGCCCCGCGATCTCTTCGGCGGTCGCGGCCCTTCCAAGGGCTTCATCCCTAGCCATTAGAAACTGGGACAGGCCAAGTGCCAAGGTGTGCTTGTTCGCAAAATGCTTGGCCAGACCTGACAGAAACCGCACGTCGAACTCGGGCAACAGCTTGCGGGCCATCAGATAGGCGGGGCCGAGGCTGGGGTTGCTGACCAGGTCGGTGTCCGTGAACAGCGACCCGTCCCCTTCTTCCAAGATCAGCCGCAAATTCTCCTCCGATGTCAGCGGTATCTGCTTGGCGTTGATGTTGTGAAACACGACCTTTTCGAACTGGCGGGCCAGCGTCGGGTCTTGATGCAAGACGATGCAGAACGGCGTGCCGAGGTTGTAGGTGTCCTGCCCCGGTCTCAAACCATTCGCAGCGCTGAGGCGATGATTGCCGTCGATGCGGAACAGTTTCGTGTCGCTGTCGCCCTCTATCTCGGCATCTGGCAGTTCCAGATAAACGAGCGTCGGGGCGTTCGTCCCACCGACTGTTTCAAGGGCCTTAGGCAGTTTGGTGGACTGCACCGTGATCTTGAGGCCGTTGACGTTAGAGGTGAAACCCTTGCCGGTGAACAGGTCGCCTAGCGGGTTGATCTCTCGGCCACGCGCCTTGTCGAAGTTGAACTTCAGCGACGCCGAAAGAACCACCTCAGGGAAGAATAGGTATTTTCCATCAGACAGAAATCTCTCGATCTCCTCTTTGTGTGTGTCGATAAGGTTGCGCTGATAGGCGGGGTCAAAGCGCGAGCAGCGGGCCAAGTCGCCAAGCGGGGCGACGCCCCGGATCACCGTGAAGCCACCCAGCGACGAATGCAGGATACCGGACAGGATCATGGTGCAACTCCGTTCAACAATTGGTCTTCGAACCGCTGACGCGCGACTTGCCAGATTGACTGGGCTTCTTCGCGCAAGCGGGATGCCTCGGCCTCACGCTCCATGGCCGCAGCTACGATCCGATCCTGCACTTTCGGGTCAGCCAACGGGATCAACAGATTGCCAACATCCTCGTTCGCGATCCGGGGGTGAGTGTTTCCTGTCATCATGTGCTTTGTCTGAGCTACGATCAGCCCAGTACGCATTACGACGGCCAGATACTCGGGTCGAAGGCGCTGACTATCCGCTGTTCTCATTACGTGAAACTCGGTCGAACAGACCCCGCTGAATGTCGCTGCCCACACCTTGTTCAGGTAGGGGCGAAGACGCCCATATAGGACGTCGCCAACTTCAAACTGGAAGCACTGCCCTGCCGCAGTCTCTACTGCATCCGCTAGCTGCCCTGTATTACTAGCAACCGAAGCAAGGCCTAGATAGCGAGCTTGTCCAGGTTCACGGAGAGTCGCGCGTTCAAATGATACAAGGCTCGATAACTTATCATTCGGAACCGCGCTAATCATCCGAAGCGCCCGAATTCGTTCTGGGTGATGATAGTCAGCCGAGAGAGTGTTTTCTTTTCGAACTGAGCCGAGCTTTGTTGCATATCCGCCCACGGGAAGCGCGTTTGGTGTCGGCAAGTTAAGTTCGCGAATAACTAACTCATCCAAGGAAGATAAAAGTTCGTCAGCAGACTTGAGGTTCGCATCGCGACCTCCAATTGCTTGCATATACTCATCAATCAACCGACGCTGTGTGGAAATATTGGGCGGGAGGGGGACCTCCAAGTCTTTCAGCTCTTCCGCATTCACGTTTGACATGCCTGCGATCTGACGGCTGACTTGGTCGATTTGAATACGGCCTGCCTCGGTATTCAAGAAAGCTGAAATGAAGTCTGGCAATGCACGATCTCTATCGAGCCTCACTCGGATGAGGTAAGACGCAAAAACCCAATCGCCTTTCTCCTTAAAAACTTCACTCTTCCCAACCAGTTCCTTTGAATTAGTGCGATTGAACAAAATGTCGCCAATCTCAAGTCGATACTTTGACAAGAGTGGCTCGTCCAACTCGATATGCTTCAAGTCCGAAAGGTCCCATCCGAGCGGTTGAAGATTGTTCATGCGGATCATCGGGACGCCTGCGCCCTCAGTATTGGCGCGTTCAGAAATTCCATACTGAATGAAGTCGGCCAAAGTGCCGATCTTGGCCAAGGGATACCTGGGATTCGCATAGCGGATGTCCTTCCGCCGCTTCAATTCTAGAAATTGCGGATCGAGCCTTAGTCCAGCTTCCCCCCGTTTCACCGCGAAGCAGACAGCCTGCCCAGCGGGAACGGGGGTTAGACGAAAAAAGGCGTCGGTTCCCGCTGGAAGGCCGCGTACTGGCCAAGCAATCCGCTGCCCGGCGTGACGGTTCGATGCCGCTCGCTCCATCCTCCAGGCTTACGCCCTTCGCCCTGCTTCCAGTCATAGACCACCCGCCAGTCGAAAAGGTCGCTGCGGTGGCGTTCGATCCGTTCAATCTCGGGCGTCTCACTCAGCACCTCGATTTGATAGGTGTTCCGCCCGGCAGCGTCGTAGCCGATATTCTCGGCCATCGCCATGAAGATGGGTTCGTCATCGCTGACCGAGCCCACGACAACAATATCCTTGCCCTCGCGCTTGGTGATCGAGAAAGGGCGCTTTTCAAGGAAGACAACGCTGGACTTCACGCCCGCGCCAAAGTGGGAAAAGGCGAACTGTGGCAGCGACACGACAGCCAAGACCTTGAACCGTTCCAGCAGCCAGTCGCGGACCCCTTGCAAGCTGGCGTTGGTCAAGAGACCATCGGGCAACACGACCGCCGCCTGACCACCCGGCTTTAGAAGCTGCCAGATGCGTTCGACATAGATGATCTCGGTCTTCACGCTGGCCCGCTGCTTGATCGACTTCTTGCCGGAACTGGGGCTGCGGGCGTCATCTTCTTCATCCTCGCCCGCCGTTCCCTTGGCGACGTAGCGCGAGAGTTCGTAGCTGCTCAGGTAGGTGTGAAGTTCCTCTTTCACCACCGCCCCGAAAGGCGGGTTCGTCGGGATTTTCGAGAAGCCTTTGCTCTCATCCCGCCGCCCAGTAAACTTGTCGATGCCCATGATCCGGGCAAAGGTTTCATTGCGGTCTGCGATCACCGTCAGAGGTTCTAAGGCGTCATTGCCAATGACGTTGGTGTGGCCGTCATCGTGGACGATCATATTCATCTTGGCGACGCGGGCGATCTCTTCGTTGATCTCGATCCCGAACAGCCGCTTTTCGGCAAAGTCATGCCAGTAGTTGAAATGCTGCGGGCTGTCTTCAGGGTAGAAGTCGCTGGCCTGTTTGCGGATGTGGTCAAGCGCATGCAGCAAGAAACCGCCCGACCCGCAGGCCGGGTCCATCACGGTGTCATCGCTTTCGATGTTAAGCATCTGGATCGAGAAGGCGATGATGTTACGGGGCGTGAAGTACTGTCCGAAGTCGCCCTTGAAAAAGCCGTCCATAAACTGCTCGAACGCGACCCCTTTGGTATCCAGGTCAGTCGCGGTGAGGTTCACGCCTTCAAGGTGAAGCACGACGTTCTTCAAGGTCACGTCGTCGATCTTGATCCCCTCGTTGAAAACTTCGGGGTCCTTCTTCTGCTCGGCTTCATAGAGCGCCCGGATGCGCCCCGCGAGACGTTCTGGCTTTTCGTTTGTCTTGATCTGGAACTCGTAGGGTTCGCCTTTCCGGCGCGGCTTCTTCTCGTCACGGGTCTTGACAAAGATGAGCTTGCAAAGCTCACCGAACGCGGTCGGCGGCGAGAGACGGCCCCCACCCCAAAGGGTCTGGTGGCACTTGCGAATGGTCTTAATCAGGTCATCGCGTCCGACAGCCGATATGTCGGGCTTGGGAGGGGCAGCGAAGTAATACTTGAACTCTTCGGGCTTGCCGAATTTCACAGGAAGGTCGGCGACGATATTCGCTTCACGCTCCAAAGCACCGAAGTTGTCGGAGCAATCATAGAAGGCCCGCGTCTGACCAGCGATGACGCCGATGTATTCGGCACGGAACTTGTGGGCATGCCCGTTCCCAAAGGCCTGCTCAATGGCCTGCTTCAATTCCGTGTCCGTCACGCCGTCGCGCTTGCATTCGATCACAGCAAATGGCCGGGTCCGTGCCTTATCGCGAAAGACCACAATATCGGCACGATCATATGGAACCCGGTCGGGGACAGTAATCTCGACACCAAGCAATTCGGGATCATAGCCGTAACGGTATATCAGCTCGGCATAATAGGCAGCGCGAACCTTTTCTTCTGGGTCGCTCCACTTCTCGGCCACGTTGCAGGCGACATATCGAACCTTTTCAGATTTTCCGGCGGCAATGAGCTGGAGATGTCCATCGGCGAACGCACGCGATAGCCAATCTTGATCCGAACTACGCTGCATTTTCGTTCTCACTTTCAACGGGTCAAGTCTGTTGCCACTTTCCCTTTTTCTTTCATGTCTTTGCATGTGGAACAAGGGCTCAGCACCCAGTTCATCGCTGTGGCCCCTGCAAGCGTCACGCTTCACCTACTCCCCCACCACCCGCAGCCTAGGCTTCAGCATCTCACCCACAGCGTTCACCCCGGCGCGCAGGGGTGCGTCGATCAGGTGGGCGTAGCGCTGGGTGGTGCCGATCTGGGTATGGCCGAGGAGGCGGCCGATCATTTCCAGCGATGCGCCGCCGGAAACCAGCAGCGAGGCGAAGGTGTGGCGCAGGTCGTGGATGCGGACGTCGGGGATCTGCGCGACCTTTTGCATCTTCGGCCAGAAGCGCTTGGGATCGCCGACCGGCTGATCGGGGACATCGCCCGGGAAGAGGAAGGGACAGCCCTTCGGCACGATTTCGCGGCGCAAGCGGATCAAGGCCACAGCCTCGTGCGAGATGGGCACGCGGTGAATGCGGCGCTGTTTGGTGTAGGCAGCCTGCTTGGTCCAGATGGCCAGATCGAGGTTGAATTGGTCGAAGGTGGCAGTGCGAACCTCGCCCAGCCGTGCGCCGGTAAGCATGCAAAGGCGAATGATGCTGGCGGCGCGCTGATCTTCGTCGACGGCCAGGGCGTTGGCCAGGCGCTCGATTTCTTCGAAGGACAGGAACCTGTCGCGGGCAACCTCGGGCCGACGGCGGAAGCCGAAGGTCGGGTTGTCGGGGCGCATCTTCCACAGCATGGCCAGATTGAACATCTTGCGTAACATTTCGCCTGCGCGGTTCGCTCGCACTGGCGTGGGCTTGGGCGGGGCCAGTTTCTTGCGCCGTTTCTGGGTTGGCTTCTTCTTCGACGGTCGGGCGCGGCCAGCGGCGATCTTAGTCAGCAGGCGATCGACGTCGGTGGGCGTGATGTCGGCTACCTTGCGGTTCTTCCATTCCGGCAAGACCAGCTTTTCCAGCATGCTTTTCTGATCCGAGGCGTTGGTCGGGGCCAGCTTCGGCAGGTGTTCCTCAATGAACCGCTCGGCTAGTTCCTTGACCGTTGGCGCCCCGCGAGCAGCCTTGCGGGTGTCGAGGGGATCGTCGCCCCGATCGATTTCGCGGATCAGGCGCTTGGCCTCATCCCGGGCTGCAGTGACCGACCATGTTGGCCAGACCCCGATCGTGAAGCGCTTCTGCTGCCCCGCGATCCGGTAGATCAGCACGAACCCTTTGCGCCCGGTGGTATAGACGCAGAGCCCGAAACCGGGGGTATCTTCGTCAAACAGGACGTACTTCCGACTGCCGATTTCGGCAGCCTTTACAATGCGTTCCGAGAGTTTTGCCTTCATGTGACGCTCCTTTCAGCCGCAGTCAGCGACGACTCGCGGCGCGGAGCAATGTCTCATTCGGGGTCAACCGGCGCAGAGGCGGAAACCGGCGGAAAGGTCTGGGGAATTGCGCCGGTCAGAGCGGCGCTGCGCAGGATGCTGACTAGTCGGGGCGCAGCCGCCCCCAGAAGCCTCTGATCCTCTTGCGAATTGTTGATTCATCAGGGGCATCTCCGTTGACGGACCTGCCAAGGAACCATTCGACCATCTCGTCGATCAGTTCCTTCTGCTTATCGGGTAGGCCGTTGTCATGGACCCGGCAGATGATCTCGCAATAGAACCCGTCCCAGTCGTAGCGGGTTTGCGCCCCCGGACCAGACACAACGCGTCGCACGAGACCGTTCTCGTCTTCGAACCGCTCAACCTCCGCGGTGGCAACCAGCACATCGGATGCCATGATCTTTACGCCATCCGGCGGGGAAACGATGGCCGTCATCTTGCTGCAACTGGGAGGGCGAGCGCGCCGAATGAACACGTGCCGTTCGGCATCGCCATAGGAGCGGAACAGCGGACGGGCATGCCCAGCGCGAATGGCCGCGTAATCAGCCTCCTCTCCGCCTTCAAATTCAGCATGTGGCAGCGCGACGATCAGCTCGATCCGGCCGTTCATGGCCCACTCGATGATCTGGAGCGGCGCGACCTCCCAGCGCACCGACAAATCGCCAACCGCATAGAAATCCCTGGGCGGAAAACCCATCACCTGCCTCCCGTCACCGCCTTTCTTGTTGGACGCCCCGAACACACAAGGGGCGCACCCCGCCCTTCTGGACGCGGTGACGTTTCGGCGAATCTATTGTGAACTGCTCCCCTTTAGATTGTCACAAACCTGTCGCCGATCAAGCCGGTTGCAGCGCGTGTTTTGCGGTTTGAACTACGGTTGAACGGGAGCGGCGTAATTCCCTTTTCCTTTCCGCCGGTTTCCGCCTCTTCGCCGGTCGCCACCGTGTGCTTGCCTCTTCAGGCCGACGACAGGCCCCGATCCCCGGGGCGGCGGCGCGAGGAGAAATCCATGGATACCAATCCCTTGAAGGACGCGGGCACCGATCCGGCGCTCTTGGATGTCTGGCTTGACCGGGCGGAATTGGCCCGGCAACTGGCCCTTTCCGTCGACACGTTGCAGCGCTGGGAAACCCGGCGGGTCGGGCCGCCTTGCGTCCGCGTCGGCCGCAAAGTGCTCTACCGGAAGGAGGCCGTCCGAGACTGGCTGAAGGAGCAGGAAGCCCGCAAAACCGGCCAGCACAAGGCCGTGGCTGGGAGGCGCTGAGATGGGGGCGCCGATGACCAAACTCACCCCCGAGGGCCGGTTTCCGGTCCCTGCGCTGATCGCCGAGGCACAGCGCGAACTTGACCTCCGCCGCCAGTTCTACTGGGCCAAGGTCCGGGCCGGGAAGATGCGCCAGGACGACGCGCATCTGCGCATCGCGCTGATGGAGGCGATCGTGAAGCGGCTGACGGTGACGGCCGCGCTATGAGCCATCGTGCCACCAACTGGGCGATCCAGCAGCGCGGGCTGGCGCCTGCGACCAAGCTCGTCCTCTGGCATCTCTGCGACCGGCACAACCCGGACTACGGGTGTTTTCCGTCGCAGGACCAGTTGGCGGCCGATGCCGAAATCTCCCGCGCCAGCCTGAACGTGCACCTCGACAAGCTGGAACGTGCCGGACTGATCCGCCGGGAACGGCGCCACTCCGAGGGCGCCCACCGGCGGCAATCCACCCGGTACTTTCTCGGCTTCGAGCCCGAGTTTTCGGCGCAGGCGGAACTGCCGCTGGCGGCCGAAAACCGGCCCGACCCATGTCCAGAATCCAGACATGGAAACGGGCAAAAGCCATGTCCAGATTTCGCGAAAAGCCATGTCCAGAATCTGGACACTAACCTTGTAAGTAAAGAACCAGTAATTACTACCGCGCGTGACGCGGGCGCGACGCGCGAGGGGCGGCCCGAGGCTTCGACCGACGACGAGGGCCCCGATCTGGATGCGGCAGAGGCCGCCTGCCTTGCCGCCTGCGGCGAAGGCATGACCCCGGCATCGAAGGCGGCGATCACCGGCACAACTGCGACGATCGGTGCCTGGCTGAAGGCGGGCTACGACCTCGAACTGGACGTCCTGCCGGTGATCACCGAACGGACCGTCAAGCCCCGGGGCAGCCCGATCCGGACGTGGGAATATTTCGCCCAAGCGATCGCGACGCGCCATGCCAAGCGGATCGCCCAGGCGGCACGGTCGCAAGGTGCTGGGGAAGCGGACGCTGGCCCTGCCGTTGCACCCAGCAGCCCGGCCATAAGCCCCGAGGATCGGCTGGCGCGCCTGGCCGCCTGGTTGAACTCGGGGGCCTACGTGCCGCCCAGCGCCGTCACGAACACCCAGCGCGATGTCCTGTTGCGGGCAGGCCTTGTGACCGAGGCCACGCTGCGCGCCCATCAAATCTACTAGCCCGAAGGAGCCACCCATTGCGCCTGACGCCCCGCGAGATCGAGGATCGCCTCGAGGAAGCCGCCTACACCCTGAGGAATCTGCCCGAGAAAGACCGCCCCCGCGGCTACGGCAATTCCTGGCCGCCGGTGGTTCACGACGCCAAGCACGCCTACGGCTACACCCCGGAACGCCCAATGCGGGTGATCCCCAGCGCAGCCGCCATCAGCCGGATGGAGGAATGCTTTGACTGGCTTCTCATGCTGAACCCCGAGGATGCCCGGATCGTCTGGCTCCGGGCCGAGGGTGCTCGCTGGCGGCAGGTCTGCATCAGGGCCGGGGTGGTGCGATCGACCGCGTGGCGCCGATGGGTGGCGGCCCTTCTGACCATCTCGAAGAAGCTGGAAAAGCTCGACAAATCAAAGGGCAAAGGCAAAGGCGCAAAACCCCTTACCGCAATCACCCGCACAACCCCGCGCGAACCCGAGGCCAAAGCGCAGGCCAACCCGCCCGATCCGTCGAACTTCGGGCGCGACACTTTCCCGGGTTTTGACGCATAAAGAAGGCAAGATGGCGAAGGGTGCAGGCGACGGATCGCTTCACTCCACGCCCTCACCCTTGCTCCCGCCGCCGCTCCCGGCAGGCCCCCCACGTTAGGTTCTCCCGGAAGGGAGACGTATGCGGGGGGCCTAGGCGCGTCTAACCGCTAGTGACAGAACAAAAATCTGGGTCCGCGCCCTGGGTGCGCGCTTTGGGTGCGCGGGTGCGCACCTGAGGCCGCAGCCCGTCGGCCCCCTCCGAAAGGTCCCACCCCGTGCTTCAGATCGACATGCTCCCGGTTGACCGGCTGGTTCCCTACATCCGCAACGCCCGGACCCACAGCGAGGATCAGATCGCCCAGATCGCGGCTTCGATCGCCGAGTTCGGTTTCACCAATCCGATCCTGATCGGCGAGGACGAGGTGATCATCGCGGGCCATGGCCGCCTGATGGCCGCCAAGGTGCTGGGCCTGACCGAGGTGCCAGTGATCGTGCTGGACCACCTTACCGAAGCCCAGCGCCGGGCGCTGGTGATCGCAGACAACCGCATCGCCGAGAATGCCGGGTGGGACGACGACCTGCTGCGGTCGGAACTGGCGGCGCTGCGCGAGGCGGATTTCGATCTGGACCTGATCGGCTTCGATGAGACCGAACTGGACGAGATCATGGCCGGATTTGAAGGCTTCGGGATGGGCGGAGGTGACGACGAAGCCCAGGGCGAAAGCGCCAGTAGCGGCGCGGCGGCTCCTGCCCCGTCGGCGAACCTCGCCGAACGCTTCGGCATCCCACCCTTCTCGGTCTTCGAGGCACGCAAGGGGTGGTGGCAGGATCGCAAGCGCGCCTGGCTGGATCTGGGTATCCGCTCGGAACTCGGCCGCGGCGCTGCACCGGGCGGCGCGCCCCGCCCCCTCGATCGCGGCTGGTCGGGCGAGAAGTCCTTCCCCGCCGTCCCCGGCATGGGCACCGCCGACCCGGCGCCGATCCACAAGGACATCGACCACTATCGGCACAAGGAAGGCAAGCGCACGCGGAAGGAGGCCGCCCATGGCTAAGGGCCCCGCACGCACCTTCGGCCAAGATCTGATGCGCGGCGAGCATGTCGTCGGCGCTGGGCCTACCCCGCAGAATGGCGGCGTGTTGATGCCCTCGCATACCTCGGGCGACCCGTCCTTCTACGCCAAGAAGCGCGCCAAGGAGGCCGAGCTTGGCCGGGAACTGACCACCGAGGAATTCCTGGCCGATCACTACGCCGCTTCGGATGCCCCCACGGCCTCGGGCACGTCGATCTTCGACCCGGTGCTCTGTGAGATTGCCTATCGCTGGTTCTGCCCGCCAGGCGGCACTGTACTGGACCCGTTCGCGGGCGGTTCCGTCCGCGGCATTGTCGCTGCCCGACTCGGGCGGCGCTACGTCGGGATCGAACTGCGCGCCGAACAGGTGGCTGCAAATCAGGCGCAGGCTGATCTGGCGGGTGACCCGGCACCGCGCTGGATCGCCGGGGATAGCCGCGAACTGGCCCGCCTGGCCGCTGGCATCGAGGCCGATCTGGTGTTCAGCTGCCCGCCTTACTGGAACCTTGAACGCTATTCCGATGACCCCTCGGACCTTTCCACCATGCCCCTGGCCGACTTCCTGAAGGCCCAGGGCGAGATCATCGCCCAGGCCGTTGCCCGCCTGCGGCCGAACCGCTTCGCCGTCTGGGTGATCGGCGACGTCCGCGATGCCGACGGGTTCTTCGTCAATCTGCCGGGCTTGACGGTCGAAGCCTTCGAAGCCGCAGGCGCCCGGTTCTACAACGACGCGATCCTCGTCACCGCCGTGGGTTCGCTGCCGATCCGCGTCGGCCGCCAGTTCACCGCCGCCCGCAAGCTCGGCCGGACACACCAGAACGTGCTGGTGTTCTGCAAGGGCGATCCCCGCAAGGCGACCGAAGCCTGCGGCGCGGTCGAGTTCGGCGAGATCGATGGACCGAGCGACGGCACGGACGAAACCGACCCGGAGGACGACGAATGACCGCTCCGATCCTCGAGATGCACCACGGCATTACCGTTGTCCGCGATGATCTTTTCCCCGGCGGCACAAAGGCCCGCTTCATCGCGCAGGTCTTCGACGGGGTGCAGGAGGCGGTCTATGCCAGCCCACCCGAGGGCGGCGCCCAGACCGCGATCGCAACCGTTGCCCGCCGCCTTGGCAAGCGGGCCACGATTTTCGTCGCCGCCCGCACCCGGCCGCATCCCCGGACGCTTGAGGCCGCCCGCCTCGGCGCCAAGGTCGTGCCGATCAGCCCGGGCTATCTGTCGGTCGTGCAATCCCGCGCCAGGGAATACTGCCGCAACACAGGCGCCAGCCTGATCCCCTTCGGCGCAGAAATCCCCGGCGCGGTCGAGGCAATCGCCGCCGCCGCCCGCCTTGCCGGTTTCGATCCCGAAGAGGTCTGGTGCGCCGCCGGGTCCGGCGTCCTTGCCCGCGGCCTAGCCGTCGCATGGCCGAAAGCCCGCCGCCACATCGTCCAGATCGGCCGCGACCTTACCCCGCGCGAGGTCGCCGGGGCCACGATCCACGTCCACCCTCGCAAGTTCAGCGACCGCGCCGCGCTAGCCGCACCCTTTCCGGCCGATCCGCACTATGACGCGAAGGCTTGGGAGTTGTGCTTGGCCAAGCGGGGGTCGGGGCGGGTTCTGTTCTGGAACGTTGCGCCGCTGGCAAGGAGCTGAGGGCGACCCAAAGCACTCAGTAACGTTGTTCAAATGCCAGCCCATAAGCGGCTGGTATTTCTAGTTCAGCGTTCTAGGCTGGTAGCATGACAGAGCAGCTTTCAGACAAACGCCAAGAGCAAACGGCCGTAGAATGGAAAAGAGGACGGGCCAAGCTCGGACGAACCGTTGCAGCTTTGCTAGGTCGAGGCTTCGACAGTGCGACCGCTAAGCGCCTCCAAGAAATGGGCTTTAGCTTGGCGGCCCTCCAGCGCTCGAACGAAATCGAACTCCAACGTCTTGGGCTCGACCAAACCCAGATTCAACTACTTCGTGGCGGCACCCGTCCAAGCATTCCGCCAGCGAATATTGCCAGGGTCCTTTGGCAAAACCGCTGGACCTGTTGCGTTTGTCGCAGGCCAAACTTGGCAGTTATCGCACACCACATAGACTCTTGGGCAAGAACCCATGATCACTCGGTGGCAAACCTTTCAGTGTTATGCCTCGAACATCATGCTCGCGCCCATTCTACAGGAAGTCTCGAGCAGAACCTAACGACCGAGAAAGTCCGCGATGCAAAGAGTCGGTGGGAGGCCGAGGTCAGCAAGCTTGATGCGAAAACTATTCTGCAAGCCTCCCGCCTAGAGAATAGCCATTGGTTGTGGTTCAACCATGTTCGCCTTTTCGAAGCCGCGAGACGCGCCAGCGTTGATATCACCAATCTTCCCGCATTCAGTTTCGCAAGTCGCCAAGGTCTGATTTCGCCAAATGGAGAAATAACGAACAAGCAAAACGGCGAGGCTTACCTATATGCGGGCGGTGAGACTGCACATCTGTTCCATCTTACGGAGCAAACTCTCAGAGCAACTCTTCTGAAAACGGCGCTCTTTAACATCAGTGACGACCTCGATCCTGGACTAATCAACGCAGTCGCAGAGCCAGGCGATCTAGTCTTCGTCCAAGGTCGTCACTTCTTCACGCCGATCACTGAGCGCAATGAAGGACCTGGGCAGGCCTCGTTGGTGCGGCGGCAAGCCAACGGTGTCCGCATTAGCTTCACAATCGATCGTTGGGAGGCAGTTGCAAATTCCGCTTGGGCAGGATGGCTTCGCGGGACTCAACGAGTTTCCGCAATTCTTCGGATCGGCACGAAGGAAAAGGATGGAAAGTGGCTTCACCTCAAATGCACGGGGATCGCTTTGGCCACAGCATTCGAAGGGTTGTCGACGCGATCCTACGTTTGGCCAAGCTGGCCAGAGCGAAACGAGAGCGAAGAGGACGATGACGAATGGTTAAACAATGACGACTTCGACCAGCCTTAAGTCAATGTAGCATGTCTCCCAGCCCGACCGCCTCGAACGCCGCCTTCAGCGCGGCACCATAGCCCGGATCGATCCGGACCGGGCCGTAGCCGTGATCCTGGTTCCAGCGATCGATCTCGCGCAAGGCGGAGGCGAATTCTTCGTCTGTGTCGCAGATGGTGAGGGTAACATCGCCTTCGGCGAAGTTTAGGATGGTGCGTTCGGCGGGTGAGGCCCATGTGCCGAACCACGAGGCGTCTTGGGCGGTATCTACCTGCGCCCATCCCCGGGCGCAGGTGCAAAGGTCGAAATCATAGCGATAGCGGTCGCCGGGCTTGAAGCTGCGGATGATCTTCATGCCCGGCCCTCCCGGGCTTCGATGGCCAGCACCGCGAGATCGCGATAACGGGCCAGCGCCTTGGGGCTGGACGAGACCGGGTTGATCGCGATGGCGCGCAGGCCGGTTGCGTCGGCCTTTCCGGCCAGTTCCACCAGTGCGGCCAGGCTGGCGCGGAAGCGGGCATGGGTCGGGGCCGAGAAATCGGGCGGCGGCGGCAGTTCGCCCTGCCGGGCCTTGGCTTCGATGTCGGCATCCCGGCGGCGACGTGTGGCGCTGGGCGCGGCAGGGATGGCTCCGACGATCGGCTCGGCGGTGGCGGCAGATTGCAGGTCAGCAATCGTGGCCGGTTCGTAGGCTCGGTCCGGTGCGGCCGGTGGCGCCGCCCCCACTTCGCAGGCGTCGATCTCCGCCACCAGCCGCCCTGCGGCGGTCTCCAAGCCGGGGGCGGTCAGGATCGCCTTGATCGCCTTCGGCGCACGATCCACCCCGATCTTTGCGGCCAGCAGGCGTTCGAACCGTTCGGCGGCGGCGCCAACGCTGGCGCTGCGGCCCAATGGCGCCTCGCTCAGGCGCTGGGCGAGGCGGTTGATCTGGACGGCGGAGAGGTTGGTGAACATCGGGGTCTCCTTCAGGCGTTCTTGATGTGGGCGGAGCGGCCTTCGGCGGTGACCGCGTAGATCATCGTGCGGCTATCGCCGAAGGTGGCGGCAAAGGCCTCGGCCTGATCGATCCGGTCGAACCGGGCGCGGATGCGGGTCGCGGGTTTCGACCCGCGGCAGGCGATGAAATGGTCGGCGGCGGCGAGGCAATTGGCCTCGTGGCCGGTGATGGCGTGGGTCTTGGCGGGCATCGGAAACCTCCGTTTCAAGGTGTCGCAGACATTGCCGAGACCATCCGAAGAGCAAGTCCAAATCACTGACTTAATTGGAGAATGTCGCAAGATGGGGCTGTCGCGGCGCGCCTATGCCGCCTTGCGCGGGGTGCATGAAAGTGCCGTGCGCAAGGCCATCGCCACGGGGCGGATCACGACGGAAGCCGACGGCACGATCGACGCCGCAAAAGCCGATGCGATGTGGGATGCCTCGACCGATCCGGCGAAGCAGCGCGGCGCCCATGCCCGGGATCTGGGGCGCGGCACGACGGCAGCGACGCGCGCGGTTGCGGGCACCAAAGCGGTGCCGCGGCAGGCCTTCGCGGCCGTTGCCGAAACCTTGACCGAAGCCGGGGCAGACCCGGGGGCGGCCACGGGTGATGGCGGCGAGGTGTCCTTCGTCAAGGCGCGGATGGCGAATGAGGTGCTGAAAGCCCAGACCGCCCGGGTTCGGTTGCAGAAAATGAAGGGCGAGGTAGTCGATCGCGCCCGCGCCACCGCGATGGTCTTCGATCTGGCGCGGCGCGAACGCGACGCCTGGCTCAACTGGCCACCGCGTGTGGCGGCCGACATCGCCGCCGAACTCGGGGCTGAGCCCCATGCTGTGGAACAGGTGCTGATGCGCTACCTGCGCCGACACCTCGCCGAAATGTCGGAGGTCAAAGTTGAACTTCGCTAGCTTCGAGGGGGCCGAGGATATTGCCGTCGCCTGGGCGCGGGGTCTGGCGCCCGATCCAGCCCAGACCGTGGCCGAATGGGCCGACCGACACCGCATCCTGTCGTCAAGGGCGGCGTCCGAGGCCGGGCCCTACCGGACGTCGCGGACACCTTATCTGAAAGCGATCATGGAAGCCCTGTCGCCGAACAACCCGGCGCAGCGGGTGGTGTTCATGAAGTCGGCGCAGGTTGGGGCGACCGAGGCCGGGAACAACTGGATCGGCTTTTGCATCCACCGCGCCCCGGGGCCGATCCTGGCGGTGCAGCCGACGACCGATCTGGCCAAGCGGCTGAGCCAGCAGCGAATCGAACCCCTGATCGAGGAAAGCCCCGACCTCCGGGCTTTGGTGTTGCCTGCCCGGTCGCGCGACGCCGGGAACACGGTGCTGGCGAAGCGCTTCCCCGGCGGCCAGCTGGTGCTGACCGGCGCAAATTCGGCCGTCGGTCTGCGCTCGATGCCCGCGCGCTGGCTGTTTCTGGACGAGGTCGATGCCTATCCGGGCGATCTTGAGGGCGAGGGTGATCCGGTGGCGCTGGCCGAGGCCCGCACCGACAGCTTTGGCCACCGCAAGAAAATCTTCCTGGCCTCGACGCCCACGATCAAGGGCCTCAGCCGGATCGAGCGGGAGTTCGAATTGACCGACCAGCGCCGCTATCACGTCCCCTGCCCGCACTGCGGCGGGCTGCAATGGCTGAAGTTCGAGCGGCTGCGCTGGGAAAAGGGGCGGCCGGAGACCGCAGCATATCTCTGCGAACACTGCGAGGCGCCGATCGCCGAGCGGCACAAGACGTGGATGATGGACGAGGAAAACGGGGCCGATTGGCTGCCGACGGCTGCGCCGGACGTGCAAGCCTCGGCCGAAACTGCGGGCGTGATCGGCTTCCACATCTCGGGGCTCTATTCTCCGCTGGGGTGGCTCTCCTGGGAGGAAATCGCCCGGCGCTGGGATCAGGCCCAGGGCAACGATTCTGCGCTGAAAACCGTGAAGAACACTGTACTTGGCGAGACTTGGGCCGAACGTGGCGAGGCGCCGGATTGGCAGCGGCTTTATGAACGCCGCGAGGATTGGCAGTTTGGCCGGGCGCCTGCGGGCGTCCTGATCCTGACGGCCGGGATCGACGTCCAGCGCGACCGGATCGAGATCGACGTCTGGGGTTGGGGGCGAAACCTGCGCTCCTGGTTGGTCGATCACGTTGTCCTTGAGGGCGACACAGCCCGGGCCGAGGTTTGGGCCGATCTGAATGAGTTCCTCGGGCTGACATGGGAACACACCTCCGGTGCCCGAATGGCGCTGGCGCGGGTGGCGATCGACTCCGGAGACGGCGCGACCACCGACGCGGTCTATGCCTGGGTCCGCCAGGCGGGCCACGGGCAGGTGATCGCGATCAAGGGCGTGGCGGGGTTTGACCGATCGACGCCAGTGGACGGCCCGACTTATGTTGAAACCACCGAAGGCGGCCGGAAGCTGCGGCGTGGTGTCCGGCTTTGGAAAGTGGCAGGCGCCGTGTTCAAGGCTGAGACCTACCGTTTCCTGCGCCTGGCTGCACCGACGGACGAAGAACGGGCGGCCGGGGCCGATTGGCCCGCGGGCTTTGTCCATATCCCGAAGGGCACCACGGCCGAATGGGTGAAGCAGCTGACCTCCGAGCAGCTGGTCACCCGCAAAACCCGCACCGGCTATCAGAAGCTGGAATGGGAGCAGACCCGCGAACGCAACGAGGCCCTCGACTGCCGGGTCTATGCCCGTTCCGCCGCCTGGCTGATGGGGATCGATCGCTGGGACAACGCGCGCTGGGAAGCGCTGGAAGAACAGATCGGGCCTGCGCGGCCCGCCACCACCCCGGCCGGTCAACCTGACCGGCCACAACCGCAATCTGCCCCAAAACGGCCAACAGGCTGGCTCGGGCCCCGACGTGGAAAATGGCTCTAATGTCCTTCTCGCAAGCCGAACTCGATGCCCTGCGCCGCGCCTATGCTGCCGGAGCGCTGGTTGTGGAATATGACGGTCGGCGGTTGACCTATGGCAATGCCGCCGATCTGTTGGCCCGCATCCGCTTTATTGAAGGCCAGATGGCGACCAGTTCCGGCGGGTCGCGCCCCGTGGCGGGCAAGGCCAGCTTCAGCCGGGGCCGCACATGAAACCTTCCCCGCCCGATGTGCCTTGGGGCGTGATCGATCGTATCGTGGCCACCGTCGCGCCCAGAACCGCGGCCCGGCGCTACGCGGCACGGGTGGCGATCGCAAACCTGCGGCGGGGCTATGATGCCGCCGCC
>JBGSNN010000405.1:0-4100 GCA_041739655.1 Albidovulum sp.
CTATCCGGTCGACTGCGCAATTCTGCTCTGCCTCGCCGGAGGTTGGCCGGCTTCGGCCGAATGCGCCCATGCCCGGGCGGTCTTCATCCGTCGCATCACACCCTGGCCGATCGAGCCGCCCCTGCAGATCTGGAACTGTCCGATGCGGGCAAGTTTCCGGGGCGAGGCGAAACCGATAGAACGCCTGTTCGACATCGCTGTTCGCAGTGAGCCTGTGCCGCTCGTCTCGGTCCCGGAAACGCCCGTGGCGCCTCAGCTCGTCCAGGATCAGGCGGATGTCGACATATCGGACCCGGCGTTTGACTTCGTCCGCTCGATCCGTGTGTTCGAGATTACCTACCAGCAACGGCGCAACAGGGATGGCGACTGCAACAGTTGGGGAACAGTCTACATGGGCACCTATGGCGCTCAAGGACAATACAGCCGTCGTCGGAGCAGCGTGGCGGCAGTGCCCGGAGCGTCAGACCTCAATGTGCCGGCGGACTGTCGCAACTACCGGCATCGCTCGATCTTCGTCGAATGGCGGGACTACGAGGGCACCTATGGGTTCGAGGAGGTGCATTACTGATGACCTGACCTGCCGACCCCGAGACCTGAAGCCCGAAACAGAAGCGACGTCAAACCATAGGCCCGACGCAGCACTGATTTCCTCGTCGCAGTGGGAATATGGCGCGAGCAGCGGACCCGTTCAACCGGCAAACGCCCGTGCCGGAACGAAATTTTGCACCCGGCGGTCTGGTGTCCTCCCGGAGCCATCACAACGTGTCGAGCCACCAAAGGTGTGCCAAGATTGAGTCACAGCCCCGATTGGAACCCGATTGACAGGGCGCAGCTTCTCGACAAGCCAGAGCCAGACGAGTGCGGCAGCGATACAGACGCCGCCATGGGCTGCATAGGCTCGCCCCGCGAAAATCGGACGGGGCGAGCGTCGGGAGCCAGGCAAAGACCGCAAGGCTCAGAATGCCGGGGCCCAGCCAGGGCGCGGCCGCCCGCTGCCGCATCCATGTCCAGACAGCGAAGCGGCTTTCGATCTCGGCTAGAGCGGCACCGGCGAGATGGCGAGAGTGCCGGGAGCGGTCACGATGCCGCCTCGCTTTCCGGGTGGCGGTGATCGGTCGCACAGAGGGAATGGTCGCCCAGCACCTCGATCACCCGGCAGTCGGCGATCTTCCCTCCTGCGCATTGCACGACCATGCGCTCAAGTTCGGCCTTCAGCGCAGTCAGCCGCGCAAGGCGGCTTTCAACCTCGGCCAGCTGCGCCTTTGCGATGGCATCGGCAGCGGCGCAGGACTGATCGGGTCTGTCCGACAGGCTGAGAAGGTCGCGGATCGCGTCCAGCGTGAAACCCAGATCGCGGGCATGCCGGATGAAGGCCAACCGCTCCTGCGCCTTGCGGCAGTAAAGCCGCTGATTTCCTGCGCTGCGTTCGGCCTCAGGCAGCAGGCCGATCTGCTCGTAGTAGCGGATCGTCGGAACCTTCACCCCGGCGGCCTCCCCCAGTTTTCCGATGGTCAGCATCAGATTCCCCTTGAAGCTATAGTTGCTAGAGACATTAGGTTCCTGATTCGATGAAATCAACTGCCCGCTCGACGGCAGGAGGAAAGACGATGTCGGAAGCTGCACGCAAAACGTCCTGCGACTGGACTGTGACGGGCATGGACTGCGGGTCCTGTGCGACAAAGATCAAGGATGCGGTGTTGCGTCTGCCGGGGGTGAGTGGTGTCGAGGTCGGCATCATGTCGGAACGCCTGCGGCTTACGCTCGATGAGACGCAGACCGGGCGGGAAAGGATCGAGAAGACGGTGCGCGCCCTCGGCTACGGGATCGCGCCGCGTGCTGCCAACGCGAAGAAGGCCTTCGTGCTGCCCGGCGCAGAGGCTGCGGCCGATCAGAGCGAAGCGCTGGAGGATCATGATCACTCCGACCACGACCATAAGGGTCACGACCACGGCCCCCTGGCGACCGGCATGAAACGCGACGAGTCCGGCCACGGCAGCCCTGGCCATGTGCACGACGATCCCGCGGACCGGGGCAAGCGCTGGTATCAGACCGGCAAGGGCAGGCTGGTCATTTTCACGGCGCTCCTTTTGGGTGCTGCCTGGAGCGTCGAACTCGTTGCGCCTCAGATCGGCAGATGGGCCTTCGTCGCGGCCTGTCTGATCGGCGTGGCCCCGGTGGCGCAGCGCGCCTTCGCGGCGCTGCGGATGGGACAGCCCTTCACCATCGAAAGCCTGATGACGATTGCCGCTGTCGGCGCGCTGTTCATCGACGCGGCGGAAGAGGCAGCGCTGGTCGTCTTCCTCTTCGCCGTCGGCGAAGTGCTGGAAGGCGTGGCGGCCGGCAAGGCGCGCGACGGCATCCGCGCCCTGGCCAATCTGGTACCCAAGACCGCTCTGCTGGAAATGAACGGCACGACACGCGAGGTTCCGGCGGCCAGCCTTGCCATCGGCCAGACCGTGCTCGTGCGCCCCGGCGACCGCGTCCCGGCGGATGGCGAGATCGTCGAGGGCACGTCCGGCGTGGACGAAAGCCCGGTGACCGGCGAAAGCGTGCCGAAGACGCGCGGGCCGGGGGACGCGGTCTTCGCGAGCGCGATCAACACCGAGGCCGCGCTGCGTCTGCGGGTGACAAAGGGCCCGGAGGACAACACCATCGCCCGCATCATCCGTCTGGTCGAAGAGGCCGAGGAGGCGCGCGCGCCGACCGAACGCTTCATCGACCGCTTCAGCCGCTGGTACATGCCCGCCATCGTCGCATTCGCCGCCCTGGTGGTGCTGGTGCCGCCGCTGGCCTTCGCCCAGTCCTGGGATACCTGGATTTACCGCGGGCTGGCGCTGCTGCTGATCGGCTGCCCCTGTGCGCTGGTCATCTCGGTCCCGGCCTCCATCGCCTCGGCGATGTCGTCCGGCGCGCGGCGCGGGATGCTGATGAAGGGCGGCGCGGTAATCGAGGCGGCGGCGAAGGTCAGCCGCGTGGCCTTTGACAAGACTGGCACCCTGACGCATGGGCGGCCCGTCGTCACCGATGTGGTTGTGTTTGGCGCGACCTCTGAGGCCGACCTGCTGGCCATCGCGGCGGGGGTCGAGACGGGTTCGAGCCACCCACTGGCCATCGCCATACTGGCCAGGGCCAAGGAGGCAGGGGTTTCGGCGCTGCCGTCGCGTGATGCCAAGGCGCTGATGGGCAAGGGAGTTGTTGCAACGGTGGGCGACGCGTCGGCTTGGGTCGCCTCTCCGCGTTACGCGATGGAGCATGGCGGGCTCGATGGGCCTGGCCTGCGACAGGTCACGGTGCTTGAGGAAGAGGGCAAGACGGCGGTCGCGGTGTTCCGCGAAAAGACCCCGCTCGGCCTGATCGCGATGCGCGACGAGCCGCGGGCGGACGCCAGGGAGTCTGTCCGGCAGTTGACCGCGATGGGTGTGGCCTCTGTCATCCTGACCGGGGACAACCCGCGCACCGCCGCCGCCATTGCAGGCGGCCTCGGGATGGAGTTCCAAGCCGACATGATGCCCGAGGACAAGCTCAAGACCATCAAGGACATGAGCGAGCATGGCGGCGTGATGATGATCGGCGACGGCATCAACGACGCACCCGCGCTGAAGCAGGCGAGCGTCGGGGTGGCGATGGGATCGGGCACCGATGTGGCGCTGGAGACCGCCGATGCAGCGATCCTGCGCGACCGGGTGACCGACATCCCCGCCGCGATCCGCCTGGCTCGCGCGGCGATGGCCAACATCCGCCAAAACGTCACCATCGCGCTTGGCCTCAAGGCCGTGTTTCTCGTGACCACTGTGCTGGGCCTGACCGGACTCTGGATCGCGATTCTCGCCGATACCGGGGCAACGGTGCTGGTGACGCTGAACGCGCTGCGGCTCTTGCGCTTCGCTCCCGAGCGGGAAGGTTGAGAGGTGCTGCGCCGCGCCGTCAGCCGATCCTTGCAAACACAGGGAACGCTTCGAGCAGCCAGTAGGACAGCGCGCTGAGCCGTCCGGTGATCATCGCGACGCCCATGAGGATCATCACCACACCGGCGCCCTGATGCAGACGGCGGCCGAGCCGGCCGGCGCGGCGCAGGCGGCCGGCCAGCCGGTCGGTGAACC
>JBGSNN010000187.1:0-2867 GCA_041739655.1 Albidovulum sp.
GTGCCACGGTCCATGCCGTCGAGGGCGATCCGGCGATGATCGCCGCGCTCGACGCGGGCTGGCGCGCGGCATCGGGCCTTCACCGCGTCTCATCGGAGGCGCGCGATCTGTTCCGCCGGCCGCTCTTGCCGGACGAGTTGAACCGCTTCGATGCTGTCGTCATCGACCCACCCCGCGCCGGTGCCGTGGCGCAGACCGCCGAAATTGCAGCTTCGCGGGTTGCAGCGGTCGCGGCGGTGTCCTGCAATCCGGTGACATTCGCGCGGGATGCCAGGCTCTTGACCGAGTCGGGATTCAGCATCGATTGGGTGCAGGTCGTCGATCAGTTTCGCTGGTCGCCGCATGTCGAGCTTGCCGCGCGGTTCAGCCGGTAAGGCAAGGCGGCGGAGAATCGCCCACTTCCGATTGCCCAGTGATCGGTGTAGAAGTTGGAAAAACCGAAGCAGGCGGGTGAAACATGTTAGGCAGGCGGTCATTTCTCGCAACCGTGGCGCTCGGCGCCCTGGCTGCCTGCGGGTCGAAATTCAAGACCTACGACGGCCCCGCGGTGACGCAGATCCTGATCTACAAAGGTCAGCGCAGGATGTACCTGCTCAATGGCAAGACCGCCCTCAAGACCTACAGGGTAGGACTCGGCGACAATCCGGTCGGCAGGAAGCAGTTCGAAGGCGATGGCAAGACACCCGAGGGTATCTACTACATCGACCGCCGCAATCCGAACAGCACCTATCACCTGTCGCTTGGCATCTCCTACCCCAATGCCGAAGACCGGGCGGCGGCCGCGGCCCTGGGCAAGGATCCGGGCGGTGACATCTTCATTCACGGTCGGGCGCGAAAGAACCGCGGCCGCGGCAAGGACTGGACCGCCGGCTGCATTGCGGTGACGGACCGCGAGATGGAAGAGATCTACGCGATGGTTCGCGCCGGCACGCCGATCGTGATCCTGGCCTGACCGGATCGGCGCGGCGAAAGCCGCCCAAGATCAATCATTTAGCCGCCGGTGACGACGGTCCACCAGATTTTTCCGGTCGGTTCCTGAAACCAGGCAAAGCCGATATCGCGCGCCGCCGGGTCGAGGATGACCGCGCGCGTATCGGGCGACCCCATCCAGGATGACAGCGTCTCAAGCTCGGTCTCATAGGTCTCCGAGATATTCTCGCCCAGCATCTGCCCCGGATAGCCGGTCCGGCGCACCCGTTCGAGGGGCGACGAGCCGTCCGAGCCGAAATGCCAGGGTCGGTTCTGTACCGCCATATCGCGCGAGTGGGTCGCGGCGGCGGCCGTCAGCAGCGGGTTGAGTGTCAGCGGCTGGGCATGCGCGGCGCCGCGCAGCGCATTGACCGAGTCGACGAGAGAATAGGTCACGCGCGCCTCGTCGGCTGGCTTGATGATGTAGGCTTTCGGGAGCGGTCGCCCATCGGCTCCAAGTTGGGCGGGTTCCGAGATGCACCCCGCAA
The DNA here is from genome assembly GCA_041739655.1 of Albidovulum sp. GTDB lineage: Bacteria > Pseudomonadota > Alphaproteobacteria > Rhodobacterales > Rhodobacteraceae > Albidovulum. The sequence goes on from JBGSNN010000187.1 coordinate 1,458, forward strand.
GCGTCAGGCCTGCGGCAAGAAGGACTACGATAGCGCGGAACATGGATTAGGCACCCCGAAAGCTTGCAGAGCCGTCCTTTACAGTCTCGTCGTTCGGTGTTCAAACGCCATCTTGGCCAGGCGGCGGTTTCTGACAGGACCGTGAGTTGAGATGTGTGCCGTGCCACGCTAAACTGCCATGATACAAAAAACCGTCCGAACGCGACGAAACCTATGGTGACCGAGGATGAGCAATTCTGACAAGACGATGATCAGCCGCCGGGGCCTGATCCGCACGACCGCCGCCTTTGCCGCGACAACGCTTGCCGCGCCGGCGCTGGCCCAGTCCGAGGCCGCGACGACCGAGATGGAGAGCGATCTCAGCTCCAACATGCGCCGGAACATCTCAAGCTTTCGCTCGCTTCAGTGGCAGCCCTATTTCGCCGATCTCGCGAAGGGCGCGATTCTGGTGGATGTAACGTCGCGGGCGCTGCACTACTGGTCCGCGGACGGCGCAACCTACAAGCTTTACCCGACCAGCGTACCGCTGACCGAGGACCTTACCCGCAAAGGGCGTACCGAGGTTGTGGACAAGGTGGTCAATCCACCTTGGCGCCCGACCCCGTCGATGCGCGAGCGCAACCCCGAATGGCCCGAGATGGTGCCGGGCGGCGATCCGACGAACCCACTCGGCCCGCGCGCGCTTTACCTGTCGTGGCAGTATTACCGAATCCACGGCACTCATGACACCCGCAAGATTGGCCGCCGCTCATCGAACGGCTGCATCGGGTTGTACAACGAGCACATCATGGAACTCTTTTCCTTCGCCCAGGTCGGAACGCAAGTGTTGCTAATTTGACGACACCGCCGAAACCTTTGATTTTCGGCCCAACTCGTCGGTTGCAAATGGCGAAGCATGTGCGCTACTCATTTCTACGAGGTGTAGATGGATGCTCCGGCGTTCCTCATTCAAACTGTGCCGGTGCGTAACTGGAGAATTGAAAAAATGAAAAAGCTCGCGCTTGCTGCCGCTGTTTCGCTCGCCGCTTCCACCGCGTTCGCTGGTGGCCTGGCTGAACCGGTCATGGAGCCGGATGTGGTCGTTCAGAAGTCGTCCTCCTCGGGCGGCATCCTGGTTCCGCTGCTGCTTCTGCTCGTTGTTGCTGCTGCGATTTCCAGCAACTGATCTAAGGCAGAGTTCTATTGGAAAGGCGGTGGGCAACCACCGCCTTTTCTATTTGTGCTGACTGAATTTCGCGGCAGGACAGCGTTGATGATGTGACCGCCCCCCGACGGCATCAATGTGCCAAGGTGGGTCTGCGATGATCCACGAAGGAGAGCGGTCATGTCGGAGGTTAGTACGATCGGGCTAGATCTGGCGAAGAATGTGTTTCAGCTTCACGGGGCTGACGCCTCGGGGCGGGCGTTTCT